>CAZQKJ010000237.1:0-6026 GCA_964593315.1 uncultured Granulosicoccaceae bacterium | reverse complement strand
CAATGCTGATGTCTGGTCGGGAGCAATCACCGATGAGCCGTGATGATGTGCATGCGATGAATCTTAAGAGTATCCCGCAAAATCGTATTCCATCGGCTGATGAAGTCGCTGAGCTTGTGTGCTTTTTATTGAGTGATGCTTCCAGACATATCACCGGTACATCAATACCGATTGACGGAGGGTATACCGCGCAATGAGTCAGTTATCGAATAACGGCACAGGTGGAGCTACAGTGAGTTCCGCAAGTGCGCCACAGATTGTGGTCATTACCGGTGGATCTCAGGGAATAGGGCGTGGCATTGCCCAATCTTTTCTGGAGTCCGGTGCAAGAGTGATTCTGGCTGATTTAAAAATACCAGATGATTTTGACCAGTGGCAATTAGCGCTGGATGATCCGGCAAGACTTCACTACAGGGAGACCAATGTCTGCGATAGTGCATCGATAGCATTACTTGCAGATTACTTGGAGGAACAGTTTGGCAGTGTGCATGTACTGGTTAACAACGCCGGTATTATGTTTGAGAAAACCATAGAAGAACAGACCGAGCAAGATTGGGATCGCATGATGGCGGTTAACCTGAAAGCTCCTTTTTTAATGACCAAAGGTTTGTTGACCTTGCTTGAAAAGCAATCGGGCCGTGCTGCCATCGTGAATATTGGATCTATAGAAGGTTATGCCTGTAATCCTGGTCATACTGCTTACAGCGCGTCTAAAGGTGGTGTGCACGGATTAACGGTGGGTTTGGCCATTGATCTCGGGCCGCGTGGTATAAGGGTTAATGCGATAGCACCTGGCTGGATCAATACAGATCTTAATCAAGAGTATCTGGAGTCGGTGGGAGATATTGAACTTGCCAATAGCGAACTCGCCAAGTTACACCCGACAGGTTCAATTGGTGCGGTAAAAGATATTGGCAATGTCGCTGTGTGGCTTGCCGGTCCTGCTTCAGAGTTTGTTGCAGGTGAGTTGATCACGGTTGATGGTGCGCGAACCAAAAAACTATCGCTCCCTGCAATATTTAATCGGTAGTGAAGCAGTAGAATGTAGAGTCCAGGGTTAGCCCAAGGTAAATCCAGGGGCGTTCAAACAGAGCAAACACAATGACGACAGGCAACAATACAGCGGCGCCCAAACGAAGATCAAGAAGAGCGCGGATTGCCGAGCGCACAGCAGTTAGCTTTGATTCACTGCCAGCGCTGGAGAGAGGTTTGCCGTTTGTTGATGTGATGACAACTGCGCAGCTTGAACGAATGCATGATGCCACCATGCGCATCCTTGAAAATAAAGGCATTGATTTCCGTGATGATGAATCAGCTGAGCTGTGGCGTGAAGCGGGTGCATCTGTTTCCGGTCACCATGTAAAGATACCGCGTGAACTGCTGTTGCAATTAATAGAGACGGTTCCGTCCTCCTACAAGATGCATGCTCGTAACCCGGAAAGAACGGTTACGCTTGGTGATGGACATACCTGCTTTGTGCCGGCGTATGGTGCGCCGATGGTCATCGGTTTTGACGGGGTCAGGCGTAACGCATGTATGCAGGACTTTGATAATTTTGCAAAGCTTGCCTACATGGCACCCGCTATGCACATGACTGGTGGTGTATTGGTGGAGCCGATGGATATTGATGTTCCCGTCAGGCATTTGCACATGATGCGTAGCTTGCTGCGTTACTCTGACAAGCCGTTTATGGGTATGGTGTTGGGTGCAGATAAAGCGCTTGACTCTATTGAGATGGTAAAGCGGGTATTTGGTGCAGACTTTTTAGCAGAACACACGGTGATGACATCGCTTGCAAATGGCAACTCGCCTTTGGTATGGGATGAAACCATGCTGGAAGCGGCCAAGGTCTACGCACGAAATAATCAGGCTATGTTGTACTCGCCATTCGGTTTATGTGGCGCGAGTACGCCGGCAAGTGTGGTTGGCACCATGGCTCAGATCAGTGCCGAGGCGCTGGCCGGAGTTGCATTTTCCCAACTGGTAAAAAAGGGTGCTCCCGCCGTATACGGGCAGTGGCTGGCCACAGTATCTATGCGCAGTGGTGCGCCGATGGCGGGAACAGAAGATATCTGTCTGATCAACATGATGATGGGGCAGCTGGCTCGTTACTATAAACTGCCGTGGCGTTGTAGTGGCATGTGTACCAGCTCCAAAACCTTTGATGCGCAAGCAGGTTATGAAGCCGCGCGTAATATGTACGGCGTGTTGATGGCAGGTGCCAACTTTGTGTTGTCTACCGCAGGTTATATGGAAGGTGCAATGGCACAGAGCTATGCCAAGTATGCTGTGGATATAGAGCAGATGGCATCATTTTATCGACTCGGTAAGGGGCCGGATTTTTCTGATTTGGATTCCGCAGTAGAGGCTATCAATGAAGTTGAAATTGGCAATCATTATCTTGGCAGTACGCATACACTGGAGAATTTCCAAAACGCGTTTGGTATGCCGGAATTGATGGATCACAATAGCTTTGAGCAATGGTCTGCGGAGGGTGCGATGGATACGGAAAAGCGTGGCCTTGCCAAAGTGCAGAAAATGCTTGAGGAGTACCAAGAGCCTGCACTGAGTGCTGAAGTGCTGGCCAGTCTTGATGAGTTTGTCTCTGAGCGTGAAAGTGTTTTACTATCGTGACGCTAGATCAGGTGTTCAATGCATCTAAAAGCTTGACCACGTTATCGTATTGGCATTTTGTAGTTAGTCTTTCCTTATTATGGGATAGATAACTTCTTAAGATTTTCCCTATCATCGGCTATGACGCTTTAGCCTTACCTCGGCGTTTATCCAAAAACGCCTGATGCGATTCCGCCGTGCCATCGTGGAATGATCCGGTCCACTGATCCCATGGCATTTCCAGTCCGCCATAGTTGCAGGTGAAATACCTGTGGTGCAACTGGTGATGAAAAGTGCCCAACGGTAATACCAGTTTGCCATTTAAAACTATGCCCTGGTATCCGGTGTGTGTGGTGGCTGCAGACAAAGTGAAATACATCAGGTGAAACGCAACAAGAAATGGCGTCGAAGGAATAATAAAGTGAACAAGCACAGTGCTTAGATAGACCAAATGTTCGACAGGGTGCATGGACAGACCCGACCATGGTCCGACATTGGTATTGCGATGGTGCAGTGCGTGAACACGCTGGTATAGTTTGGATGTATGGATGAGTCGGTGAATAAGAAAAAAGTGTGTGGTCTCCCACATCGGTATTAGAAGGATCATTAGCACCAGCCAGGGCCAGTGAGTGGCCATATTGAGTGCAGGCGCGTATCCGTTTGAAAGCGCCCATAACATGATTGCTTCATAGCCAGACCAGACTGTGACGCCGCTGACCAATGTCCAGAACATGTTGTCTCTAACTTGTGAGCCAAACGTAAATACCCGGCTGGACCTGGCAAATGGGCGAGTGTCGTAACGGCGATTATCGCCTTGTATCTTTGCCATATAGAAGTACCAGTGCAGCGTGCCTGCCACCAGAAACATCAGACAGAAATTGCGCACCAGTATTTCTATCACCCAATCCAGTGAGAATTGAGCTGTGTCAGTGAGGGCGGGTTGAAAAAAGAGGCTTGATAGTATTGCCAGTAGCAAAATTATTGAGCGTTCTGACACAGGGTACCAGCCACTGATAATCCACTTGCCTGTCTTTCGAAAGTCAGGTGGCCACTGAAAGTAGGGCGATACATTAACTGGCAGGGGCGGGGTGTAGTGCCAGACAGACTTTGTCTGTCTGGCACCTGTATCCGACTTATCAGGCGCTGCTTTATTGGTATGTGACACAACGCGCTCTCGGTTAGGGAACAGCTTTCACAGCTGTAGGATGGGCCTGTGCTTGCAGATACACTATGCGCGTAGTTGGCTCTGGTTTCAACAGCGTTGCAGGCAGACGGAAAATGCACCAGTGCGCAGGCGACCTGATTTAGTAAGCGTTCAGCGTCTTGCTGCCGCTTCTAAGTACCCACCTTTAACTGCATAGTGTTCCCACTGTCTGCGATCTTCCACCGGATCAACCTTGACGTCCCAGCCCTCTTCTTTGGCTTGTTGCATGTGTTGCTCATAAAAGACCTGGTGAGGTGCCAGTCCGGCAATTGCTCTTCTTCGATCAAGGTTTTCCGGATCCGTCACATCAGTTGTCGGGACCAGATATCCATCATCATCAATGTCATGAAAGGTGCCGTACACTGTGGGTTGGAAAGATAATTTCAGACAACGGTCTATCGTCATCGCGTAGGAGGGGCCTTCCAGATCTCCTCGGGTTAATGCTGCTTCCTGTAACTCTGCGGTTCTGAATTGTAGTTCTCCCTCAAAGCTTGCATGTCCCACGAGCCACCAACAGGCGTCAGTCCCGTCTCTGCCGATAATGTCCGGTCCAGGCCAGCCATATTGATCGTAGATCGGGTTAATAAAATCAGTGGTGTCCCGACCGAATGCGTCCAGTTTGTGGAGGTTGCGCGTTTTCGCTGCACCCTTGTTTTGCTTTTTTATGGTTTCAATAAGGGAGCAAACTGTGTCATTGCGTTTGATGATCTCAGCTCTAAGTGTTGTGTCGGCAATCGTGAACTCCGGTGCACTATGAAGTACAAATTTTTTCATTCGCGTCCAGCTTGCAAAGCCGAACTTCCTTGCCAGCACTCTTTGAGCATCCAGAATTGAGAATCTTCTATCAAAGATTTCCTCGGCCAGCATTCCGTGCAGTGAGGTATCAAAGTGGCCTATCAGCTGGATGATGCTCTCATCACGATTCCGATGCTGCGATTTTATAGCGCGGGCTTCACGCTTGAGATAATCAAAGGATGGGTTGTCAGGCAGGGTGTAGTGAATTTTCATTCAAGCTCTCCGAAAAAGTTCGCGCGTTACTCGCGAGAGCGCAAAAAAAGCCAGAATGTATTGCTGAGAACTTAACAGGTAGGGTTAACCCTTTTCCGCGAGCCAGTTGCACCCTGCAGTGCTGGGCGTAGTGTAGCATATTGAAGTGATGTGGTTGTAAACCTGGGTGGTAGTTGTGATGGCAATCATCATTGGATTTTTTTGGAGACCCTCGGGAAATAGTGGCAGTCGTTGGTGAAATAGGTAGCGGGTGGGGTTACTGATACGCTAGCTGAATTTGGCGAGTGTTATGAATCAGCGCTTTGCAGTACAGGATCAGGACCATGACTAATACTGTCTCAAATTTTGGCTTTGGCACTCAGATTCGGAAGTCACCGTATTTTGATGCCACAGTGCGCTGGGGTGCCAAAGATTTTTCCGTATACAACCATATGTATATTCCGAGAGATTTTGGCGATCCGGTACAAAACTTCTGGAATCTGGTTAACAAAGCGATCTTGTGTGATGTGGCGGTGGAGCGCCAGGTTGAAATAACCGGGCCCGACGCGGCGCGCTTTACCCAGCTCCTGACACCTCGTGATCTTAGTCAGTGTGCAGTGGGACAGTGTAAGTATGTGCTGATCACTAATGCCGATGGCGGAATCATCAATGATCCCGTTTTGCTTCGGCTAGCTGAAAACAAATTCTGGCTGTCTTTGGCAGACAGTGATGTATTGCTCTGGGCACAGGGCGTAGCTGTCAATTCTGGGCTTGATGTTCATATCACCGAGCCGGATGTGTCACCGCTTCAGTTGCAGGGACCAAATTCTGGCGAGGTAATGAAATCCTTGTTTGGTGATGATATTTCAGAATTGCGTTACTACTGGCTGAGAGAAATTGAATTGGATGGCATCCCGTTGGTTGTGTCGCGTACCGGGTGGTCCAGTGAGCTTGGCTATGAGTTGTATTTACTGGATGGTTCGCGTGGTGATTAGCTGTGGGATAAAATTATGCACGCAGGCGAGCCGCACGGTCTAGAGCCTAGGCCCGACAGTAGTTTATCGAGCATGCGTTTGATTTGTGCCTACTTGCTCGGCTGCGCGTTTTTTGCGTACGGATTTGTACATCGTGTTGCCACCAGTGTGATGACAGGGGAGTTGATGCGAGATTTTTCTGTCGGCGGCTCAGAGCTTGGCAGTTTATCGGCTATGTATTTCTATGC
>CAZQKJ010000236.1:0-6038 GCA_964593315.1 uncultured Granulosicoccaceae bacterium | reverse complement strand
GGTAAACCCGTCCATAAATGCAGTAGTGACCGAGATGCCTGAAGAGGCATTAGCAATGGCAGCGCAGGTAGATAAAAAAATTGCTAACGGTGAGCCGGTCGGACTGCTGGCAGGTGTGCCTGTAAGCATCAAAGTGAATGTTGATCAGACAGGTTATGCGAACACCAATGGATTAAAAATTCAGAAGGATAACATCACCAGTCATGATAACCCGGTCGTTAGCAACTTGAGGAAAGCAGATGCGGTATTTATAGGCAGAACCAATACACCCGCATTCTCAATGCGCTGGTTTACTCGCAACACTGTGCACGGACATACTCGCAATCCGGTTAACCCGGCACTGACACCCGGCGGGTCTTCCGGTGGTGCTGCGGCGGCGGTTGCTGCGGGTATCGGACCTATTGGTCACGGAAGCGATATCGCAGGCTCTATTCGTTATCCGGCTTATGCCTGTGGCATACATGGTATACGACCCGGTCTGGGCAGGATTCCCGCATTCAATCCCAGTGCAGCAGACCGGCACATAGGCGCACAAATCACGGCGGTGCAGGGACCATTAGCGCGGACAATTGATGATCTTGAGTTGGCACTTCATGCAATGTCGGCGCGGGACATACGTGATCCATGGTGGACACCAGCACCACTAAAACCCGATTCATGGAAAAAGAAAGTCGCCTTGTGTGTTAACCCGGATGACCTGCAAACCGACCCGGTGATCGAAAAAGCATTGCGTAGCAGTGCTGGTATGATGCAAGACAAAGGTTGGTCAGTGACGGAGACATCGTGTCCTCCGATGCGGGCGCCGGCAGAAATGCAAATCCTGTTATGGATGTCCGAGATGCGTCGCAATGGTGCCGATCTGGTAGAAAAGGAAAATGACCCGGATGCTGGTTTTGTGTTTGGCGAATTTCAACGGCTATATCCAGCGCCTGATCTCGATGGCTTTCTCGATCTATTACAAGCTCGAGCGGGTTTCGTCCGTCAATGGATGGAGTTTATGGAAGAGTATCCTGTCGTGATGCTGCCGGTATCGGCAACATTGCCATTTAAAGACAATCTTGATGTTGAGTCTGCAGATTCTTTTAGCAAGGTAATCGAGGCGCAAATGACACAAATAGGTCTGCCGTTTATGGGTATACCCGCAATAGCGGTAACCACAGGAATTGACGATGGATATCCAGTGGGAGTACAACTGGTAGCCAGTCGATATCGGGAAGATATTTTGTTTGACGCAGCAAGAGACATAGAGCTGCATGTGTTGCCAGTAAGCCCTCGTTGATAACGATTTACGCCTCAGGAGAGGTAAATCCTGTAACTGTTTCCTTGATGCTCTGGTTTGGCAATGACAGAGCGAGTAAAAAAAGCTAGTGTTTTATCAATTAAGACTGGAGATTCACAATGGTTAAATTGGCAGAGATGCCTGCTGTTGGAAGGCGTTTCATCTCGGAGCTTGAGATGCAGGAACCTGAGGCGCGATCATGGGTACCGTCGGTACCTGCTTCGCAACGACGTATTGCAATTGTCTCTTCGGCCGCTGTTTCAAAACGCGGAGAAAAACCATTCTCATGGCTTGCCAGAGACCATCGTGTTATCCATAAAGATGATCGAGATTTAGTCATGACTCATGTCGCAGTCGAGTACGATCGCACAGCATGGCAGCAGGATATAAATACTATTATTCCACTTGATAGACTTGCTGAGATGGAAGACAGTGGCGAGATTGGTTCGGTAGCAGAAGAACATTATGCGTTCATGGGTGCGTCCGATCCAAAAGATATGCTTAAGTCTGCAGCACTAGCAGCAGACAACATGAAGCAAGACAACGTCAACACAGTTTTTCTAATCCCTGTTTGACCTTTTTGTACGCGCGCCGTGAGCGTGCTGGCAAACTATTTTGAAAGTCAGGGATTCTCAACTGTACTGGTTGGCTTTGTGCGTGAGCATATCGAAGCGGTAAAACCCCCGCGAGCACTGTGGCTCAACTTTCCGATGGGTCGCCCGATGGGTAAGCCCAACGATCCGGACTTTCAAATGAAAGTTATTCGCAATGCCTTCTTATTACTTGATAAAACTTCCGGTCCGGCGCTTGAAGATTTTCCCGATATCATTCCGGTAGTGGACGGTCGGATGGGTTATGCGCTACCTGATGAACTGGTTATAGCCAAAAAAGATATTGGCAATGTAGATCATTTGGTCGCAGAGATTAAATCAGAAATGGAAGCACTACGCATTGCCTACGAGACCGCAGTGTCAGCGCGGGGAAGAACCACTGTTGGTGCGAGTGAACTTTCCATTAATGAGTTTGTACCTTACATTGCCGAGTTTGTTAAAGGTGACAAACCCAAAAGCCCGAGAAAAGGACTGTCACCTGTGCCATTACTAAAGCTGGTTGTTGAAGACCTAGCTGCTTACTACACAGAGGCACGTACGCATCGAGATAATATTGACGATATTGAATTGTTGGGTAAATGGTTCTGGGAGGAGACTAAGGCCGGCGTATTAATATTATGGCTCGAAGCCATGTCTCTTGAAAGTGATGACAAAGTTCTCACACAGATTGTCGAGATGTCATTAATAACCCCTCGCTTCTGGTCCGATGGACAGACACCTGGTAATTCCGGAGCAGGGTGGTGACGTTGCCATTTGTGTAGTTGGCGTTGCAGCAATATAGTTCATGCAGATTTTGATCACGCCTGCTATTTAAACTGTTCAATCAGGAAGATACCAGCTAACACGTACACCATCAGAAATAATGTTTCCACAAGGATTAATCTGATCGCAGCAACACCACCTGATAAAACCTTTTTATAAATTTGTTTTCATTCTAACAGCGGCGATGACTATCACTAAAAGCCACGATAGATATTCAATCTTATGAAGCAAGGTCACTGACCAATCGGTTCGCAGAAGTACGCACCTCATCTGAAGGTTCTTCAACAGCCAGGGTACTGGCCAGAACCATACCTCCGATGTACAGCTTTGCGATAGGATTTCCCGGGCACTGGCGGGCCATACGAGTTTCGTACTTCACATCAGGAATTTAAAAATACAGGCTTACTACCCTTTTGTAATGCCTTGGAATTCAGTGGTAGTTATTCTATTTTGTGCTGCTGTGTTTATCAGTTACCTACAGGTATCTGCATGCCATCATGACCGATGTATAAGTCACCGTTCCAGACAGGTTTGACCGCTTCCTCCCAATGAGTGGCTGTATAAGCTGGGTCATCAGAAGGAATAAGATGGTTCAGAGCCAGGGCTTTTACGTTAGCTGATTCGGCAGTACTGGCAGCATCATGCGCAAAGGTGTGGGACCGCAACCAATGCTCCATTAACTTGTCGCTGCCATTGCCGACCCGTTCTAACAGGGCGGGTAGAGCGCTTTCAAGCATGGCTTCATGAATCAACAGGTCTGCACCCTGTGCAAATTCTGTTAATGCGGGCAATGGTGCTGTATCTCCTGAAAACACCACATGAGCGCGCGCTGTTTTAAACGATAAAGCAAAGCAATCGATTAGCGGCGGATGTGTTGTGCGTATAGCCCCTACTGTAATGCCATCCTGCGTCATGACCTGCCCGGCATCCATGACGTGTATCTCTACAAGTTTATGTAAATCTGGCCGACCTTCATCATCTATTCTAAGAGCGATGTCCGCATCCATTGACTTTAGAAAGTTATTCCAATAGGTCTCGAGCCCCTCTGGCCCCCAAACCTGTATATTTTTTTTAAGGCCTGCTGTCCAGGCGGTATGAATGAGCGGACCCAATTCCAGGTAGTGGTCGGAGTGAAGGTGGGTTATAAAAATTTTCGACAAATTCTTGAGCTGCATACCCTGGTCGACAAGGCCTTTAGTCACACCGAGACCACAATCAACGACAATCTCCTGTTCGTTAAGGCAGATCAGGTTTGAAGTTGGCATCGAAGATCCCGGGCGAATTGCGGGACCACCCTTGGTGCCGAGCAGGGCTACATAGTCTTGTGTCATGATGCCTACACTCTTAAAAAAAATGGCTTTAACTGGGGTAGCGAAACTACTTTCGGAACGGCTTATCGGATACTACAAACCGTATTGATATGAAAAGTTTGACAAGAATTACTTAACAAGGCTACCTTTTTCAGATGTGTCCGTGCAATCGCTACAGCCACCTTTGCCTAATTTTACTGTTAGTTCCCATGACTGGTCGATCCCATGAATGAAAAAACCATCCTGTTAATCGGCACCTACGATACCAAAGATCCTGAAATGCGCTTTCTGGAAGGATGCATTCGTGAGCAGGGTGCAAAAGTGTTAACCATGGATGTCTCGGTACTGGGTGATCCAACAGAGCCGACGGACATCAGTAAGCACGATGTTGCAACAGCCGCGGGTATGAGTATCGATGAAGTCATCGCGTTGGGTGATGAAAACAAAGCTTTCCGTGTGATGTCTCGCGGGGCCGCTTCGGTGGTGGCAAAGGCGCATGGCGATGGTCGGATAGACGCCATGTTGGCAACCGGTGGCACAATGGGTACTGATCTGGCACTGGATTGTGCACAGGCATTACCTTTGGGTGTGCCGAAGTACATTGTCTCCACTGTGAGTTTTTCACCGCTGATTCCACCTGACAGATTTGCCGCGGATGTGCAGATGATTTTATGGGCGGGTGGCTTGTACGGTTTGAATTCAATTTGTAAATCATCTCTGAGGCAGGCTGCAGGTGCGGTCACAGGTGCTGCAAGAATGGCTTTGCCTCCCAGTCGCAGCAAGCCGCTAATTGGCATGACCTCACTCGGTTCATCTTGCTTGCGTTATATGAAAACACTGACGCCCGCACTGGAGGATCGTGGCTTTGAAGTGGCGGTTTTCCATTCAACCGGCATGGGCGGAATGGCATTCGAAAAGCTTGCAGCCGATGGTGCCTTTGCCTGTGTAATGGATTTTTGCATGCAGGAATTTGGCAACATGCTTGCGGGGTCTTTAGTCACCAGCGGTGATGATCGTTTATCGAATGCGGGTAAAAATGGAACGCCGCAAATGGTAGCACCCGGCGCACTGGACCTGATTGATTTTGCCGGCTGGCAGGATATTCCTGCAGAGTACAGTGACAGACCATTTCATGAGCACAACCGTCTTATCAAGAGCTCAGTTTTTAACGCTGATGAGCGCAGAGCATGGATACGTGCAATGGCTGAAAGACTTAAAACTGCCACCGGACCTACGGAATTTTTCCTGCCTCTGGGAGGCATCGAAGAGTGGGACCGGGAAGGCCAGGAGACGCATGATCCGGAGGGTCTGGCCGCCCTTATCGATGAGGCGCGTAAAGTAATACCATCAGCTTGCAGCATGACAGAAGTTGATGCGCATATAAATGACGCCGCGTTCAGCGAATCCGTTCTGGCTGTGTTCGATAGCTGGGTGGCCTCAGGTAAGGTGCAGGCAAGCACGTGACACAGATGACGCTAATTCAATAATAGCGTGCAAAAAAGATCACCCAAGTGTTTACAGGCGATTAATTGTCGCTTTAGTCTCGTCACCGAAATTCGTAGCATGCTACAATTTAGTTATCATGTTAAGTATATTTTCCGAGACCTAATGCTATGAAGCTCAGCGACTCTACGCTCTTGAAAACCGACTCATTTATCGAGGGTAAGTGGCAACCCGCAGATAGCGGCCAGACCTTTACGGTAACCAACCCGGCGAACGGATCAGACATCGCAAGCGTTGCAGATTGTGGTGCGGCGGAAACAGAAAAAGCAATTCAGGCTGCAGATGATGCGCTGCCCGCATGGCGTGCAAAAACCGCCAAAGAGCGATGCAACATTCTAAAAAAATGGTACCAGCTGATCATGGAGAATCAGGAAGATCTGGCCATCATTTTAAGTGCCGAGCAAGGCAAGCCCATGGCTGAAAGCCGTGGTGAAATTGCCTACGGAGCAAGCTTTATAGAGTGGTTTGCTGAAGAGGCGAAACGTATTTATGGCGATGTTATCCCGGGTCATGCACCCGACAAACGCATCGTGGTGATCAAGCAGCCGATAGGCGTGACAGCCGCTATCACAC
>CAZQKJ010000235.1:0-6057 GCA_964593315.1 uncultured Granulosicoccaceae bacterium | reverse complement strand
ACGGCAAGGAAGGTCGAGTGCAAAAAGGCCCGAATGGCACCACCGTTTATACCGGTGGCGGCAATGATACAGTGTCAGTGACTAAGAACGCTGACAACTCAGTGACAATATCAATCAATGGTGAAAAAGAACACTTCACTGAAGAAGAAGCAAAGAATCTAACGATAGACACCGGAAGTGGTGACGACATCGTCTATGTAGGTGGTGAAGTACCAGGTATTACGATTCGAGGCGGTGACGGTGACGATTATATTCTCGGAGGCGACGGCGACGACAACATAGATGGTGGGCGCGGCAATGACACCATCAGAGGCGGTGACGGCAATGACACCATTAACGGTTCTAGTGGTAAAGACACTGTAGATGGTGGCAACGGAGACGATAACATTCGCGGCGGCACTGGTAGTGACACACTTGACGGCGGTGAAGGCAACGATTTGATTCAAGGAGATGGCGGAAAAATATTACGCGGTGGCGGATTAAAGGGCATGATACAACACGCTACCCGCATAGCTAAAGACAGCGACACTATCAATGGTGGTGCCGGCAACGATAGGCTGTACGGTGGCTACGGAAATGATGCCATTAACGGAGGCGATGGCAATGACCTTGTTTCCGGGGACGCCGGGAACGATGTAATAAACGGTGGAGATGGCGTCGATACCCTTTTCGGTGGTACAGGCCTCGATACAATAAATGGTATTGATGAAACAACGACTGGTGGGATACCTGGCATTAAACCGACTCCCGATGTACTGCAGCGCCCTGTCCCACCATCTGGAGAAGCAAAGGTAACAGAGTGGTCGACTGGCGCTATCATAAACACTGGTGCAGGCAGTGACCAGGTAAGCGTATCCGAGAGCTGGAATGGATCAGTGGTAGTCAATGTAAATGGCGAAAGGCACCATTTTTCAGCTGAACAAGCCAAGAATTTGACCATTAATACCGGCGACGGAAATGACACTGTAAAGGTCAACGGATCAATTGGTGTCAATATCAACGGTGGCAACGGAAACGATAACATTGTAGGTGGCCAGGGTAACGACCGTATCAACGGTGGACAGGGCGACGACTCAATCTCGCCCGCGGTGGTGATGACATCATCATTGGAGGCTCCGGAAATGACACCATCAATGGAGGTCTTGGTAATGATCGGATGATTGGTGGGTTCGGCAACGATACCCTGAGCGGCGGTTACGGCGATGACTCAATATCCGGCGGAGATGGTAACGATAATCTCGGCGGCGGTTTTGGCAACGACATAATCAGCGGTGGTTCAGGCAATGATAATATCGGTGGCGCGTTCGGCAACGATATTATCAACGGTGGCAGCGGCAACGATAACATCAGTGGTAGTTATGGTGACGACCGCATAGTTGGCGGCACTGGCAACGATGCCATACAGGGCGGAGCCGGCAATGACACTATTACAAGTGGCGCCGGGGCAGACCAGGTAAGCGGCGGCGCAGGTTATGACACAATCGATGGCAGACCAGACTCCTGGTTTGCACGTCCGCTAATCAAACCACGGCCCATTAGTTACCCGGGCTATTATCGAAGTGACTCCGATAATAAATAGCGATTAACTGATAAGCCAGTACCCTTTCAGATAGAGGCAATAACGAGACTGACTCACGTGTGCAAAAGTTCTCGCCGCGTGAGCCAACCGCAGCAGACCTCTTTCTGGATAGGTACTGGCCAGTGCTATAGCCATTCAAACGCTTTAAGATACACCTCGATTTTCGATTAACTCCCAGGGAGTTACCCGACAGACATTGATAAAGGGTTTACTATGTCGATCAACAATATAACTAATCCGGCAGCCATTCAGAGCGGCATCGAAAGCCTGAACAGATCCGGAGGTGATAGCAGCAGCAATGCTTCAAACAAGGGACTCACCGATAACTTTGACTGGTTCAGCGTTAGCGATGGAAAAGCTCTGCCGATAACCGCTCAATCAGAGTTTTCTGAACCATCAAACATGGATGCAATGCTCAGCGCAATGTTCCAGCATCTCGGTTTATCCTGAGAGTGATGAGTCGCAACGAGTATGTAGCCAAAATCTCTAAGAGCAGCATCATATCTGAAAATCAAACTCTGTTATGCAACCCGAGCCTGCAAGCACAGCTGAGACTAAGACCAGATGTCCGATGCAAAATCCGTTAGCCACCAATACACCTGATAACTTGAAACTCCCTAAAGCACAAAAGATGTTCACCTTGCGAGCATTGGGAGAAGCGATTACTTACCCACATGATCAGGCCACGCAGGGATTTTCCCGACAAAACAGGTGTCATTTTAAGATACGACTATACGCCCTGACTCTGATTTACCTGGGTACCACAGCGCGCTATCATATGATCTTTGAATAGCTGGCAAAAATACATGGGCATTCCAGCCTGTCTTTACGGAAAGGCATCTAAGTGATCAACAAACCAGATTGGCATGCAGCGGCGCAAACACTGGTTAACAGTTTTTATGCGCTGGAAAAACCTGAAGACAGAATACGATTAACTGAAAAACTGTGCGATCGACTCGGCGGAAATCTCTACCCGGCTTTTCTACAAATACTACTAAATGTCGAGCAATACGCTGACGAAGACGCTAAGGCACTGGTTACATCGACACTGGTATTCGGGTTACACACTGGCAGACTGCCCTCCGGGAAACTATCAGCCTGGGGCTCCAGTGCCCCACCGGAGGCCAACGCGTTCGGTCAGACCCGTTCGCTGGGACCTATCGAGTACATATGCGCCTGGTATGCACAACCATCCGATCAGTCGGCACTCGACCCCGCAGCCTTCAGTACCATGGCAACATCTCTCCTGAGACTTGCGGAATCGGATCAAGCGGCCAAATCTTTGTATTGCGCCAAACTCACTGAAGATGCACAAGATCCGCTAAGCGGGTCTATGTCCC
Source organism: uncultured Granulosicoccaceae bacterium (assembly GCA_964593315.1). Classification (GTDB taxonomy): domain Bacteria; phylum Pseudomonadota; class Gammaproteobacteria; order Granulosicoccales; family Granulosicoccaceae. The sequence goes on along the minus strand of CAZQKJ010000235.1, from coordinate 3,138 downwards.
GACAAACCAGAACGGCCATTGGTGCACTGGCAACAGCGTGGTCAAACGGCGAGTCCCCGGACAAGTCAGTTCAGAACTTCGTTGATGCGTTAAGCACCAGTAGCAGCCTGCTGGATGATATATCTGTTAGCAGGCCACCTGATAGCTCAAATTTCTGATCCCCAACGCGGCCCTGCTTACTCCCGCTATGGTTTCATGGCATACGATAAGCGACGATCACCGGTGGATTGTCATGTCCATTGAGATTGGCTCTCAGCACTGATATGTACAACAGGCCTGTTGTTTCATCAAAAGCAGCGCCACCAATCTCGTTTAGAAACTGATCTGTCTGGAACGGCAGAACAAATTCCCCAGACTCATAAGGCTTCACCTCGGAAGGCAGTAGCTCACCATCTTTTATAAGCTGCCAATCTTCAACATCCCACAACCAATAATAGTTATAAACGTCTGACTCATCATTAGCACAGAAGCCCGGGCACTGGTAACCGTTTTGCCGCACCGCTTTATAAGACACACCGGACTGATGACCCCCGGAAAATCCGATTGTCATGTAAGTGCTGGTTCCGGGCACTATGAATCCGTAACGCGCATGACTTAGATGGGTCCACACTGTGTTAGCACCGGATTCATTGTTGAGATCAGCATGCAATGGTTGCTGCAGCGTAAAACCTTGTAACTCCTCCGCCTGAATAATTGTAGAGACCGAAGAACTGAGGTTATCTGAAAAATCTACGGCGAATGCCGACGGCCCGACACTCAATCTGCCAATAATGGGTGCTCCACTCGAGAAGCCGGTGATATGGTCAGTACCGAGTTCCTGTTGCCAGCTTTCAGGTACACGACTTATCCACCCGGCAGCTCTGGCTGCACCTTGCAACTCGTGAATCGCTGAAACGTGACTTGTACTTAGGTTGTTTTTATCCTCAACTACAATGGTGGTTGCGGTATTATCCGCTGCTCCATCGTAATACTGGATAGCATTGACAACCAAAGAGCCATTAACCACCTCCAAACCGGTAATCTGATCAAGCTGATCTACGTTCTCGCTGGGAGTTCGATCCAGAATTTTCGTAAACGACTGAACCGGATTGCCAGCAGATACCAAATCACCCAGGTTCTGACTGTCAATAAGCGTGGGCATTCTGAACTCTGCAATGGCATCGTCGTGAGTGTGCCCTGTTATGAAAAGTGAATCGCCGCTTACTTCCAATACACCTTGAGAATAATTCAAGCTTGAATCACCAAACTGACTGGCGGGTAGTGTAAACGCTCCCTCATACTGCAGCTGGGCAAAGCTCACCAGCCTGTTACCCGAAGCAGAAGCCGCCTCCGGGTCGAACTGCGGCCCCTGATCAGAAGAGCAAGCGATTAAAAGACAGGAAATTAGAGCGAGCGTTGCAGGTTTGATAGTGGAATTCAATTTTTGTTACTTTGGATGCGGTGTTAAGCGTGCAGACTAACATAGAAATATTAGGTGCATCTCTTACCAACATGCTTCCCGGTCTGTTTTTACCAGCACACTCTCTAATCAATGACTTCCTGCTGGAAAAGTACACCCTTATGACAGATCGCTTGCGGGTGTATAAACCTAGAATTAGCGAAGCGTTTGAGATACCGCACAACCAAAGACGCCGAATTTGCACCGGACCATATTAGTGTAGATTAGTTCAATACAGGTGATTGCACTTTTGCAATAGTTAAAGACCGCGAAACCACACAGCGCGAGCGAAGCCTATGTCTACTCTCTAGACTACTAACTGCCCAGTATCCGCTCTAAATAAAGATCGATTCTTCCACTGTGTTCGGCGATCTCGTCAACGAGCAAATCAAAGAAAAACGGCAATAGAACAATCAGCACAATCAGGGCCGCCAAAGACTTCAATGACATTGACAGAAAAAGTACATTGAGCTGCTGTGCGTAGCGATTAATAAGCCCCATAGCGAGATCAATCGCGAAAATAACAATAATGATGGGTGATGCAATCATCAAAGATAAAGTAACGAATCTTGAAAACTCTGATTCAAATAACGCGAGTGAGGCCGCAGTCAAATCTCCTAACGGCATATTAATGGGGAATGCAACGTAGCTTTGCAGTATCGCACCAACAAGCAATAACAGCCCGCCCACAGCGAGAAATAAAAAATTAATCCATAAGCTAAAAAATTCACCAAAGAGCGTCACCTCGTGACCACTCAACGGATCAAAGACCATCGCCATTGATGAGCCTATCTGGGTATCGATAAGTACACCCGCTGTTTCAAAGGCCCATAGATAAACTCCAAAAAACACGCCAATAGTAATACCAATAAACGCCTCTTTCGCAAACAGATTCAACCATCGGGCGGTGCTAAACTCAGCCACCTCTATGGACGGTTGAGCTACTATGGCCACCATAGCCAGCGTTACGAATATCGAATTGCGCACCAACGCCGGAATGGCTTCATTGGAGAACAGTGGCAAAACAATAAAGGCGACAGATATACGAGTAGCAGATAACGCCACCAGAAGAACAGCATTCGAAAAATCATCAAAGAGAGCAAGCTGTTCCACAATTATGAATATCTACTGCGTTAAAAGCGTGCCGAAATCACTGAATATTCTATCGGTGAATTCAATCAGTGTTGCACCAGTGAATGATGCGGTAACAGCAATGGTAATGACAACAGCGAAGAACTTAACAGCGTACTGAAAGCTCTGCTCTTGTAATTGTGTGGCCGCCTGGATAAAAGCAATTAGCAACCCTACCAAAGCCGCAACCACTACCGGTGGTGCCGCCAACAGCATCACAAGCGTTAGGGCCTCCCGGGTCAGCTCCATGGTTTCACTCATTACAAATCACCCAATTATCCATACAGCATGTACTTTACAAGTACGATAAAACCAAACCGTGAGCCAGCTTAGCCCAGCCCTCAATCAGCACAAACAGCAGTAGCTTAAACGGCAATGACACGATTGTGGGAGATAACATCATCATCCCCATCGATAACAATATATTCGAGATAACAAGATCTACCACAATGAATGGCAAAAAGATGAGAAAACCCATCTGAAAAGCAGCCGTTAACTCACTGACGGTAAACGCTGGCACAATCACTATAAAATCTTCTGCAGTGATTTCGGCGGCATCCTGATCATCT
>CAZQKJ010000234.1:0-6074 GCA_964593315.1 uncultured Granulosicoccaceae bacterium | reverse complement strand
CCGGCTATCAGGTCGATCACTTCGCCGTCTCTGAACACAGTAATGCTGTAAGAGTTAGCACCGTCAAGCGCCAGCGTTGATGCTCTTACCAACTGAAAGTCATGTGGTGTCGCGCAGATCAGTCCATTGATTTCCAGAATCAAGTCGCCACCCAGTAACAATGACTGGTTACCTATTTGAGCGGGAATGCTGCCCGCCTCCAGGCCCGCTTCACCGATAATAGAGTCAGAGACCACGCGTTGTACTAACAAACCCGGGCCCGGGAAATTAAGTACACTAGCGGTTCGCTCATCGAGCATAATGCCCTCGAAGCCTGCAAGCACACCTGAGCTTGTCAGTAGCGCCTCTCTGGCGGTGTTGCTTGAAGTGGCGAAACCAATGCCATCGAATCCGCCGCTTTTTGTCAGAATGAAGCTGACAATTCCAATGACTTCTCCTTTTGAATTAAACATTGGGCCGCCGGAGTTACCCGTGTTAATTGCGGTATCGGTTTGTAGAAATTCTATTGGCGTACCGTCAACCAGTAGTCCGCGATCCATGCGACCAGACAGGTGTCCGATACTCAAAGTCTGGGTGATGCCAAACGGTGATCCAATGATAAATACTTTGCTGCCGATGCGCGTTTGATCGGAGTCTGCCAATACTGCAACGGTGGGGTTCGGGTGTGGACGGCGGAGCTTTAGTAATGCGATGTCGCTGGCTTGCAGTGATGCAACTACATCGGCTTTGATGCGTACATCGTCGGGAAATAAAACTTCTATGAAATCTGCACCGTCTACTACGTGTGCGGCAGTCAGGATCTGATCTTCTTCAATCAGAACACCCGAGCCAAGTCCTCTGGACTTCTTGGGCATTGCGCCACGCTTCGTTACGGTAGAGGTATAGACTGTCACCACGGATTTAGAATGTTCTTCGTACAGATCAGCAAAGTCTGGTTCAGCGCTGGAAGCGACAGCAATGTTGGTTGTCAGAATGCTTGATGCCAAAATAAGGATTAGGCCGATTATATTTTTCATTGTGTTTCTCCAGGTTGCTAAATAAAGACCTCCGGGTAATGCCGGAGTTGCTTTTCTTTGCTTTACATAATTTTCAGGTACCGAGTATCCCGGAGCGAGTTTACCGAGGTTATGCTAGAAATATACATATTTGTATGATTGGCAATCACTGTCGGTGTCAGACCGGATAAAGGGCCAAAGAGTGGTGGACCCGGGCCTGGGTTACACCGGGAATATGCACAGGGATATGCTCCAGGAAGCAAAGCGTGAAGTACGGGGCTGAAGTGCCGAGCTACTGTGTCGTTGTTTTTGGGGTTACTACGGTCTTTTGCAAGCGGCTATAAAAGCCGGCTTTATCCTGGATTTAGCCTATTGTCCGTCTCGGGACTCTATGCGAGGCGCTACAATATAAGCTGGTTCCCAACCCGGTCTATTGAGTCAGCTTGCGCAGTGCTTCTTCGTATCTTCCGAGTGTTCGTGCTTTGATGTCCTCAGGCAGCATGGGTCCTGGTGGAGTTTTATCCCAATCGAGGGTTTCAAGGTAGTCTCGGACAAACTGCTTGTCATAGCTTTCAGGGTTTTGGCCTGCCTCGTAAGTGGCGGCGTTCCAGAATCGTGAGCTATCAGGGGTCAGTATTTCGTCCATTAATGTCAGCTCTGAATGTTCATCAAGTCCGAACTCGAACTTGGTGTCCGCCAGTATTATTCCTCTTGCTTTGCAGTGTTCTGATGCGCGACGATAAATAGTCTGGCTAACTTCTTTTATCGCTCTGGCCTGTGATTCACCAATGATGTGTGTCATTTGTTCGTAACTGATATTGATATCATGATCGCCCACCTCGGCTTTAGTGGCCGGTGTAAAAATAGCGGGCTCTATCTGTTGCGCCAGCTGCATGTTGGCAGGCAGGTTAACGCCGCAAACACTGCCAGAAGAAAGATAGTCTTTCCAGCCAGACCCTATCAGGTAACCTCTCACAACGGCTTCCACCGGCAGTGGTGTCAGCCGTTTAACCAGCATGCTCCGGTTTCTGGCCTGAGCGTATTCCTCCGGGTCGGGTAAAACCTCTTCAAGCGCCAGGTTCTGGCTCAGATGATTAGGGATCAGGTCAGCCATTTGCTCAAACCAATAGAGCGCTACTTCGGTAAGTATCTTTCCTTTACCTGGCAGTGGCTCCGGCAGCACGACATCATATGCGGAGACCCTGTCGGTTGCGATCATCAGCAGATGATCATCACCGACCGCATATACATCCCGCACCTTACCTCTTTGCAGCAGGGGCAGGGATGAGATGCTGGTTTCAATAATGGCGTCGGTCAATTCTATGTTCCGTGGTTCGTCGCAACAGCGGGCAAGGCCATTGATCAGTAATTTAATTCACCAGCAGGGCAAATAAAATTAAAGATAGCAGTGGCACAAAAGAGAAAATTTAGTCACCATTGTATTTTACCCAATCATGAAACACAGATGCAGAATCCTTTAATTGGCGTTGTGATGGGCAGCAAGAGCGACTGGCCGGTCATGCAGCATAGTCGCGATATCCTCACGCAATTCAACGTTGCCCATGAGTGCAAGGTTGTATCCGCTCACCGGACCCCGGATTTACTTTTTGATTACGCAGCCAACGCTGAAAAGCGTGGCCTGCAGGCGATAATAGCCGGTGCCGGAGGGGCCGCGCACCTGCCGGGTATGCTGGCGTCAAAGACGCCTGTGCCCGTACTGGGCGTGCCGGTGCCCTCGCGTCATCTGCAAGGGCAGGATTCGCTGCTGTCAATTGTGCAAATGCCCAAAGGTGTACCGGTGGCCACTTTTGCCATCGGTGATGCAGGTGCCGCCAATGCCGCCTTGTTTGCGGTCGCTATGCTCGCCAGGCATGACAAGGCTCTGGCGGCTCTGCTTGAAGAGTTTCGTCAGGAGCAGCAGCGTGTTGCAATGGCCTCTGAACTTCCGGATAACTAATGAGTAAATTGAATGCGCCACTCGCACCGGGTGCCACGCTCGGCGTGCTGGGTGGTGGTCAGCTGGGTCGCATGTTCTCGCAATCGGCTGCCAGGATGGGCTACAAAGTCTGTGTGTTGGATCCGGCTTCGGAATCCCCTGCAGCTGAAGTCTCGGCCTTTCATGTTGAAGCAGCTTATGATGATGAAGCGGCGCTTGCGAACCTTGCTGATATCTGTGATGCGGTAACCACCGAATTTGAAAATGTACCGGCAGAAAGCCTGCGTTTTTTACAAGATAAGATTCCTGTATCACCACCACCGGAAGCCGTAGAGATAGCGCAAGACAGAAACCGTGAAAAAGCATTTTTTAAAAAACACGGGTTACCCGTTAATGTTTGTGAAGCCATTAATAGTGTCGATCAGATAGAATCTGCCTTCAGTAAAATGAATGGTAAGGCGGTGATAAAAACCGCTCGCTTTGGCTACGACGGCAAGGGCCAGCAAGTATGTAATGACGCTCAACAAGTGATAGCAGCTTATGAATCATTTGGTGGTGTTGAATGCGTACTGGAAGATTTTGTACCGTTTGACTGCGAGGTATCAGTGATACTGGCACGAGATATTCACGGAAACGTAGAAACTTTTCCTGTGGTTGAAAATCAGCACAAAAATTCCATTCTGGATATTTGTATTGTGCCTGCCCGAGTATCCCCTAAGGTTGTAGAGCTCGCCGAGACTGCAGCTGTCTCACTTGCAACCGCGATGAACTATGTAGGTGTGATGGCAGTTGAGATGTTTGTTTGCAATGATTCAATTTCAATCAACGAAATTGCACCTCGACCGCACAACAGTGGCCACTACACAATGGATGCCTGTAACTATTCGCAGTTTGATCAACAAGTGCGTACCCTCGCTGGCCTGCCTGCTGCAAAAGTCCATGCCCATAAGCCCGCGCTTATGCTGAACTTGCTCGGTGATTCTATTCTTTCCGATGGATTCAACTGGCAGAGTTTGCAGAATAAAGATAACGCTCACGTTCATGTATATGGAAAATCTGAGGCGAGGTCAGGGCGTAAGATGGGCCATATTAATCTTTTGACCGATGATATTGAGCAGGGTTTGAGAGATCTTGACTCAATTCGCTATTGAGAGCTGTTAAGGGTTGAAGTGATTTAAACCCGGGAATTTTCCAGCCAGTCAATGACACTTATTGCATTCTCATCCGGAGGAAATACCGGATAGAACACTTTGGTTATCCTGTTGTTCTCAATTATGAGTGTCAATCGTTTAAGCAGAGTCACATCATCGACAGTCATGGTTGGCAGGCGTAGGGCGCGTTGCAGTTCTAACTGTTCATCTGACAGCAGCGCGTAGGGTAGATGCAGCCTTTCAACGGCCTCTTGTTGATAGGCAGTACTTTGAGTAGAGAGCCCGAACAGCTGATTCACACCGTGCTTGCCGAGTTCTTTCAGGTGGTCTCGAAAAGCGCAGGACTGCGGCGTACACCCACGAGCACCGGGGATTGTGTCCCATCCATCTGGCAGAGGGGTATCTGGTCTGCCCGTCATCGGATAAATGTAGATCACAGATATTCCGCTTAAGGCGGAAACATCGATACGGCTTCCGTTGGTTGCAGGCAACGATACTGGTGGCATAGTTGTAGAAGTTAAATGGTCTGATCCACCGTCATCTATCGGTGAGGGAAGTTCACTCCAATCTACTTTTCCAAGACTCATCTTTTCTAACTGTAGCTATTTTAGTTGCCATCTGCTGGTGTTAAAAAAGGTATTCACTGCCACTCGCCTTCAAAATCTTTGGGTATTAATAATATATCACGATCAAGTGATTCAACACTTTGTCTGCCACATAGAGCCATTGATGTATCGAGCTCCTTGTGAATAATTTCAAGGCAGCGGGTAACACCTGCCTCTCCCATGGCGCCGAGCCCATAGTTGAATGCGCGACCAATGTAGGTGCCGGTAGCACCCATCGCAAGCGCTTTTAATACATCCTGACCAGAGCGGATACCGCTGTCTAAATGCACTTCCATCTCGTGGCCTACTACATCAAGTACTGAGGGCAGGGCGCGAATAGAACTCATTGCACCGTCTAGCTGTCTGCCGCCGTGATTAGAGACAATGATTGCATCTGCCCCAACCTGTGCTGCAATCTTTGCATCCTCTGCGTCAATGATGCCTTTTAGAATGACTTTACCACCCCATGCGGCTTTTATCCGTGCAACCTTGTCCCAGTCCAGGGTTTCATCAAACTGTTCCCCGATCCATTTCATCATCTGTGATGGATCGCTGTCTACATGGCCTGCAATATTGCCCAGCTCCCGTCTCTTTGCGCCAAGCATCTCAAGGCCCCAACGCCATTTAGTCATCAGGTTGGCGACTGTGGAAGGTGTGAGCTTAGGCGGTGCAGATAACCCGTTCTTTAAATCCTTGTGGCGCTGCCCGACAATCTGTAAGTCCAGGGTGATCACCAGTGCTGAACAGTGAGCGTCTTTTGCCCTTTGGATAAGACGTTGAAGATAGTCTTCATCCTTCATAGTGTAGAGCTGGAACCAGAATGGTTTAGTTGTCGCGGCTGCAACATCTTCAATTGAGTTAATTGACATGGTAGACAACACAAATGGCACACCGAAAAGCTCTGCGGCTCGTGCGGCTTTAATTTCTCCATCGGCACTCTGCATGCCTGTCATGCCAACGGGCGCCAGTGCAACCGGCATTGATACCTGCTCACCGATCATCTGTGAGTCTGTAGATCGCCCCGACATATCCACTGCAACTCTTTGCCGCAAGTAGATTTTGCTAAAATCACTGGTGTTTTCCCGAAAAGTCTGTTCGGTCCAGCTGCCAGCTTCTACGTAGTCGTAAAACATCCGTGGTACACGGCGCTTGTATATTGGTTTGAAATCTTCTACACAGGTTATAACTGGCATGGTCTGGTCACAGGTGAGTTGCGGTGATTATACATCGCACCCGCCGTAAATATTCAGTCTTCGATAGTTTGCAGCAGGTTTTCAACTCGCAGTCGTACTTTGCTGACGGCCTCTTCCTTGACTGGGCCGTATCCCCTGATATCCATGGGCGATTGCAATATTTCCAGCCATGTATCGCGATTGGCCGGGTTGGT
>CAZQKJ010000233.1:0-6083 GCA_964593315.1 uncultured Granulosicoccaceae bacterium | reverse complement strand
TCAGGTTGGTGGCTGTAGATCAGGCTATGAAGGTGCTCAGGATCATGATCTTCTGCTGCGGATTATGGCGCAAGTCACTTCTGATCAGGTTACCCATATTCCAAAAGTGTTGTATCACTGGAGAATGACAGAAGACTCCACTGCTTCGAATGCCGACGCCAAGAGCTATTCTACGGATAGTGGTGTCAAGGCGATTGCTGATCATATAAGGCAGACAGGCCGACAGGCGATTGTGGCTCCAGGTCCGTATCCAAATACCTATCGGGTAAACTGGGCGCTACCGCCTATAGCGCCGTTGGCGAGTATTATTATCCCAACACGTGATGGGCTTGAGATATTGTCACAGTGTATCGATAGTGTTTTACAACTCACGGACTATCCAAACTACGAGATTATTGTCGTTGATAACGAATCAGAAAATCCCGAAACACATGAGTATCTTGATAAAATATCATCGCAGCCAAACATAAAGGTGCTCAAATATATTGGACGATTTAATTACTCCGCTATCAACAACATGGCTGTAAAGGAAGCACAGGGTAGTGTGATCACAATGATGAATAACGATATCGAAGTGATTAGCCGAGACTGGTTGCGGGAAATGGTCAGTCACGCGCTGCGTGATGAGGTCGGCTGTGTTGGAGCCAAATTGCTTTATAAAAATAAAATGGTACAGCATGCAGGAGTTATTCTTGGTATTGGTGGTGTGGCAGGACATGCGCATAAGTACTTTGATTCGGAGTCAGCCGGATACTTTTCAAGGCTCCAGCTGACACAGAATCTCTCAGCTGTCACGGCGGCGTGCCTGACTGTCGAGAAGAAGATATACCAACAAGTGGGTGGTCTGAATGAGACGCACCTGAAAGTGGCGTTTAATGATGTCGATTTCTGTTTGAAAGTTAGTGCGTCTGGACTGCGAAATGTCTGGACTCCCTATGCGACACTCTATCACCATGAGTCAATCAGTCGTGGACATGAGAATACGCCTGAAAAGCAAAGCCGATTTAACAGTGAGGCGGCCTATATGCAGCGGCAATGGGGTGATCAGCTGGTTAGTGACCCGGCGTATAATTGTAATTTGACTTTAGCTCGGGAAGATTTCTCGCTTGCGGCGTGATCGGTACAACTATAACTATGCAATTTCCTATTATTTATCTGCACATTCCAAAGACAGCTGGTACCAGTTTTCGAATGAGCGCAGAACAATATTTTGGCCCTGATCAGGTCCTGAACGACTACGGTGAAGAGTCGCCAAATACGTCAGACGATATTAAATCTGCCGTATACGGAAATGATGATCCTGCCAAATTACGAAAAACCGGTTTGGAAAAGAAGTTTCTGACCGGGCATTTTAGCATGGCAAAGTATAGGGAGATATTTCCAAATTCACCGGTTGTGACCTTCTTTCGGGAGCCGGTTGATCGAGTGATATCAGAGTATGTACATTTTTCATCGCACTACAACTTTGAAGGTACGCTTCAGGAGTTTTATCGCAAACCTCATTTTCAGAACCGCCAGGCGCGTTCTATGTCAGGTGCATTGCCTACTGATCTGGATTTTTACGGTATCACTGAAGATTATCAAAACAGCCTTGAGATTTTCAATACGCTCTATGGTACTAACTTCCCCATGGCAAAACTTAACACTGGAAAGTATCAAGGTGCAGCCAAAAGTATTGCCTCTGAAGAAGAATTGTCAGAAATCAGAGAGCTAAACAGCAGTGATGTTGAGATATATGCGTATGCACTCAAGCACTTTGATAATCAGGGTTCAATTGAGTGCAGACCATTTAAAACTCTGCAGAGATTTTGTGGTTGTGTTGGTCGGGTACGAAATGGCGAGATGAGCGGCTGGACCGTTGATCGTGAATCGCTTCAACCAGCAGGATTATCGGTATCGGTCAATGGTGAAGAGCGGTGCCAGCTTACCGCGGATCAATTTCGTGAGGATGTGCAGCGCAAAGGACTGCACGTAGACGGACATTGCGGATTTTCGCTTTCTCTGGATAAGCTGGGTGTAATCGCTCCGGGTGATCGTATTTCTATTCGTACACGCGATGGTAGCTATGAGCTGACCAATAGCCCGATTATCGTATCGGGTTAACCGGGTCCCGAAAGTGGCCTCTGTCATTTACCTTACCGACAACCGATTTGGCCGTCGTGCATGGGATCATCCGTCGGCCAGGCATCGTTGTTACCACTATGCTGATGCGTTGTTGGCAGTTGGGGAAAACTCATCCGTAGTGCCAATGGAGAGCGTAAGCGTTGAGATGCTTGCGGGCTTTGAGCACGCCATTTTTCACAGGCCTACAGATAATGGAAGGTTCAGGCACGCGTTAAAGTGTTGTCAATCAGCTTCAATACAGATTCATGCTGATTATGACGATTTAGTATTTTTAAGTGAATTTGCCGAATGTAGTCCATTGTTTATTAATGGCAATCAAAGTATTGATAAGGTTAAAAACCAGTTTGCTCGCAACCACCGAGCTGCATCCTGCTTCAAAAATTTTATAAGCTCCACTGAGTATCTTGGAACTAAGCTGCAGAAGGAGTTTCCGGAATCCCTGGTTTCAGTGGTGCCGAATTCTCTGCCCCGCCTTTTTAATGCGCCAAGTATAAATATCGATAGTAATGCGCCACTCACTGTCGGGTATTTTCCAGGTAGTAAAAGTCACGCTAAAGACTTTAAGGTGATTTATGAAAGTCTCAGGGATTTATTGATTGGTGATATCCGATTGCTGATCGCCGGTCGCATGGATAAGCGGGATTATAGTGGTCTGGATAATGTCACTTATGTGCCTTTTACAGGCTACGATGACTACCTGCGAATGCTGTCAATGGTAGACCTGTCTGTGGCACCCCTGGTTGAAAATGTGTTCAATGAATCGAAATCTGCGGTGAAGCTGATTGAGTCTGTGTCAGTTGGCACACCGGTGCTCGCGACTGAAAACCAGGACATGCGTGATCATGAAAACTCCCTTTCTGTACTGATCAATCATGCTGCTAACTGGCGTCAGAGCCTACATGAAACCTTGTACACTGCCCGTGAGATGCGTGAACAGCATAAAGCGGCTGCAATGGAGTTGGCAGACCAGTACTCTGTGAAAAGCCGATTGCCACTGTTGCGGGAGCATTTACAATGCGCCGCCTGAACCTGTTGCGCAATGTATCTTCGGATCAAAGCGCCTGGGCACGCCATCAACAGGCTGAAATAGAAAAGCATCTCGGTGCCGGAACAGCAGTGCGACCCTTGTTTCCGGGCTCAATGTTATTTGATCATATTATGTGTCCGGTGGATCATGCATTGCCGATAGAGGAGATGCCCTCGAGTAGTGCTGTGGCATCGGAGGTTGTTTATCGGTACTGTAGTGAAATACGTGAAGACAGTATTTTCGACAACGCGGTATTGATCGACACAGGCTCCAATTTATCGATTGAGTCTATCGGTGCTTTGCTAGAAGTTGTTCCGTCTCTAAGTTCTGGTGGCAATATTGTATTTCTCGGTCATCCTGGTCGCGAGTGGCTTTCAATACTTGAATCGCGTTTAGGCGCAGACTATGAATACAGAATCTTTGAGCCTGATTGGCGCTCGGCAGACGCTCTACATCAATGCTTTCGATCTGCGAGTCATACAATTTTTATCAATAGCTTTCGAGTGTTGGATGCGGCCTGTACACAGTGTCAATGTACGCTGCATACCACCAGTGATTTCAGATTTCATGAGTCGGTCGATTTGCTGGTGCAAGTATTACAGCAATATGGCTGTGTGAGTTATGATCAAACAGGTAATTCAATGAGTTCTGAAAATCCTGCGTACCCCTTTCGAGTGGCGACTAATCGGCTGGATGAGGCTCGTAAGCTCTTGAGGGACAGTGCTGAAAATAGCCAAGGTAGTGACTGGCTGACGGAATTTACCAGAGAGCCAGTGCTGCCGGTAATCGGTAGTTACAATAGACCTGTAAAACTGGTGCTCAAAGAACTGCGTGATCGTAGAACACGGATTATGCGTAAATCAGTTAAGTTGATGGAAGATCCGAGGGCATTCTTTGTTGATTCCAATCAGCCATTGGTTAGAAAAGTGTTGGCAGTGTATGAGCGTACCCGTAAGGCGAGCTAAGGCTTGCGCTATGGTGTCTTGTAATGATTCAAATCAGACCTGATCTTGTTTTTCTAGCTAAACATCTTAAAGAGATAGCGGGTCATGGTGATTTTGATGTCACTGTTCTTGACCGTATTGATCGCAAAAAACTAAAAAAGAATAAACCGCTAATCTACTATGTGGCTTCTCTGTATCTTCAGCTTGAAGAGTATTGTCAGGCCCGCGCGTTACTCCTGACTGCCGGACCAGCAAGCCGCGAGATGCTCAGGTTCTGCCGCGTGCTGCTGTACTGCAAAAAAGAGAATTTGCCGCTACCTGAGTTATCTTGTGCTCAGCGTGATTGCCTGAACTATCTTGAACGAGTACTGGATCGGGTAAGTCTTGAACAAGTTATTAGCCGGCATGGGGGGTTTTTGATCGCCGGTAACGCACCCGGCGATACCACCATCCAGAATGACCAAAACCTTTGTGGAATATTTTTCAATGGGTTCAAGTCAAATACCAGAATACAAAGTCCGGCAATGGTGCATGTGGTAACGCCGTCCTGGGAATTTTCTACACAGTCAGTGGCTGCTGAAAATCTTATTATTACCGGCAATGATATTTTTTGCAGGCGAAGCCAGGTCTGGCAGAGCTTTAGTATGCAATCGGGTTATAGTGCAGTTAGCACAGTTTCAAATGCTATCTGGGTATCACTATACCGTGAGCTTGGATGTAGTCCGTCAGCTGGATTGCTGATGATAGCGACCGTCGCAGAGTTATTGTCCAATGGCGCTTTATCCATCGATATAAAAGGGCGGATCGCAGGATTTTCGACAAGCAATCAGTCTGTTAACCACGATTATGATTCAGAGCCTGCGTCAAGGCGGCATAACTGGCCAATGGAGGCTGAGATACTCAATCGATATTGCACAGAGTTAAGTGCTATTTGTCCCAATTTTAGTGTCGATGCCGGTTAGCTGTAAGCATTTTTCATCCGCGGACAGGGCAAGATCTGGTTTGCACTGAGCATGTCAGCATCAACTCCGGCGAACTCGAGTTTTTTGTCTGGTGAGGCAGCTGGCGCTGTGCTGTGGATCTCTGTTTGGAATTTAGAAAACACTAATCTCCTGAAAGTACTGCTTTTTGTGCTGGTTTTTCCGGGTCTTCGGAGATCTGCGGAGAGTGGATAGGAATCGCTGAAAAAGACCGGGAAACGGACTTTCAATCGTTGTTTCGGCTTGTGGATTCAGGGTCTGCCAAAGCCTGTGTCTGGCTTGTTTTCTGCAACATTCGGTCAATAAATACAGTCCGATCCAGTAAACCATGGCAACAGCCCAGACTCCAACCCTGATCTCCGATTACAGTCAGGCCTACACCTCGCTGCAAGCAGGGAAAAGGGAGCTGATTCAATGTGGTGCAGATGCGATGCAGCTGAACCGTTTTGTGGTCGACGCAGCCGATTCTACTGCTGAAGCTGACCCGAAATCGGTACTCCAGGCCATCGACCTCAATAAAGTTGTTCATGGCGATTCGCAAGCAGAGCGTGAGCAGTACTGCCACACTTTGCTGAACAAGCTAATTGGTTTGCAGGAAGAAGTTGTTTTGCTGCAAAAGTCTGCTCGTGAGTCTGGTATCAGTGCCGGGTTATTGACAATCGTCGGTCAGGCTGCGACTCAAAGTCCGGGTGATAATGGCGCTTCGGTATTGCGTCAGTTGAGTGACCTGGTCGAGGAGACAGAGGAAGGTTCGACAGATAAAACAATCGCGAAACAAGAGGTAGAAGACACCTCGAAAGTACATCAAACTGCAGCGCCTGCGAATGTTTCACCCGATGAGGCAGCAGCCAATGATTACGAGACCTCACCGGTAGACGATCCTGCAGAACCGCTCGGTCTTCTTCGGCTGGTTCGAGAGCATTGGGCAGCCCTTGTGATTGATGCCAGCGTCTGTGCTATTGCCACTGGCATCGCCATCAGCCTTATCATCTGACAGAAGATTAAGAC
>CAZQKJ010000232.1:0-6083 GCA_964593315.1 uncultured Granulosicoccaceae bacterium | reverse complement strand
ACTTTGGCTCTGAATGCAATGGTGGCTACGCAGAATTCACAACGATAGATCACCGCAACGTAGGCGTTGTTAACAGCCCGCTAAGCGATGCCGAACTGGCTACCTTCTCTTGCTCCTACACGACCGCAGAAGGCATGCTCGCTCGAGCCGATGTAAAAAATGGAGATACGGTACTCGTTACCGGTGCGTCTGGTGGCGTCGGTTCTGCGCTAATCCAGCTGGCCAACCGGCGTGGTGCGATAGTAGTGGGACTGGCGGCGGAACACAAACATCAGGCGCTACGACATCTGGGCGCTGACGCTTTGCTTTGTCGGGAACCTCAAGACATAAAAGCATCGCTTCGTAAGGCCATAGGCAGAGACACAGTTTCGGTTGTAGCAGACGTCGTTGGCGGACCTTCATTCGCACCATTAGTAGACTGCCTTGAACGCGGTGGTCGCTACACTTGCTCCGGCGCTATCGGCGGCCCGATGGTCGAACTTGATTTACGCACACTGTACCTGCGCGATCTTACTTTTTGCGGATCTACCGTGATTCCACCGCATATATTTACCGACCTGATTCGCTACATCGAGAGCGGCGAAGTTAAGCCCATGCTGGCAGCCACTTACCCGCTGGAACAACTTCGGGATGCGCAACAAGCATTTATTGATAAACAACACAGTGGCAATATTGTTGTGACTGTCGCCTGAAAAAATGGCCTGACTACGAATGGCTAACAAAAGCATCCGATAACAACGGGAGCGCGGTTACAGGCCACAACTCCTTTATCTATAGAACCAACGTTCTGCAAAATACTCTTTTTGACTTAACCGATATACAAGGTGACAGCTAACACCAAGCACAACTCGAAAAAATGTTGTAGTGTCTTGAGATTGAACTCTACCGGGAAATTTCATTGGCAACGCTAATCAAGCCGCATGGCAGTGACTCACTCAATCCTCTATTTGTAGATGATGACCACGAGCGCCGCCAGCTCAAACAAGATGCCGGCTCAATGCCCGCCATAACGATCAGCTCTGCTGCAGCCGGCAACGCCGTCATGCTGGCCGGTGGCTACTTCACACCGCTGAGTGGCTTTATGAATAAAGCTGATACCTTATCTGTCGGCCGATCATTGCAAACCAGTTCGGGTTTATTTTGGCCCACGCCGGTAGTCAATCTGGTACCCGATGCAGGCTCAATCAAAGCCGGTGAACACATAGCGCTAAAAGACCCGAACGTAGAAGGTGAGCCAGTCATTGCCATACAACAAGTGAGTGACGTCGAAACTTTCACTGAAGCTGAAATTGAAACGCTCGCACAACAGATTTTTGGCACTACCGATCGTGAGCACCCAGGTGTTGCCGAGTTCACCGCACAAGGCCGGGTCCTGATATCAGGACCAATAAGCGTGTTGAACTACAGTTACTTTGAAAAAGACTTCCCGGATACTTTCCGAACCGCAGTGCAGATAAGGGAAGAGATCAAAGCACTCGGCTGGAAACGCATTGTTGCTTTCCAGACTCGAAACCCGATGCATCGCGCTCATGAAGAGTTGTGTCACATGGCCATGCAGCGATTAGATGCAGATGGGTTGGTTATTCACATGTTGCTCGGCAAATTAAAACCCGGTGATATTCCAGCTGACGTGCGAGACGCTGCCATCAGAAAGATGATCGAACACTATTTCACACCTAATTCCGCACTGGTCAATGGCTACGGATTCGACATGCTATATGCAGGTCCGCGTGAAGCTTTACTCCATGCCTTGTTCAGACAAAATATGGGGGCAACACATTTCATAATTGGCCGCGACCATGCCGGAGTCGGTGACTACTATGAACCCTTCGAGGCGCAGGAGATTTTTGACTCCTTGCCAGCGGATGCGCTACAGATAGAACTGTTTAAAGCCGATCACACGGCCTACTCCAAAAAACTCAAAAAGGTAGTGATGATGCGCGAGGCTCCCGACCATACCAAGGAAGACTTTGTATTGTTATCCGGAACCGCTGTGCGGGAAATGCTGGCCGAGGGCAAAGCACCACCGGAAGAATTTTCACGTCCCGAGGTAGCACAGATACTGATGGATCACTACCGCAGTTAATGATTCAGGCAAGACTACAGCTGCGTGTATTTGGTTGATTTTCCGTGCGACTTTTCAATTGGGTACTTTTCTGCGTTCAGTTTGATTTTCTCTGCTGCAGCCTCTTGCAGATCAATGCCGGTGCGCTCCGCTATCAGCAACAAATACAGCAACACATCAGCACATTCTTCACGCAATTGTTGTTGCATAGGTTCGGCACTCGCTTCTTTTTCAAAATCTGCCTCAGGCTTCCACTGAGAAAGCTCAAGCAGCTCTGACGCCTCAAGATTCAGCGATAGTATCAGGTCTTTCAGGGAGTGGAATTGTCGCCAGTCTCTGGCATCCCTGAATTCTGTCAATTGCCGTGTAAGATCGTTTAACGTAGGTGTTTCATTCATAATATTAGTAAAGAATAGTTCGGCTGATAAAGTAGCCGCTATATTGCCGGAGCACTTATACCGGCAAACAGTTGCACTGGCGTACCAGTGCACCTTACCCGTCCGGCGATGTTGTTGCCATCATTAAACCGAGGCATAGTGGCATAGTGGCATAGTGACCAATTAACTATCTATTCAATCACGCGGAATAACAATGCGCATCATCCAGATCTCTGACAGCCACATCGACCTGAATACGACCGGGCGAATTGCCGATCTTGAGAATTGCATTGCAGCAGTTAACGCTGAAAAGCCCGACATTGTTATTCACACTGGCGACATCAGCCACAATAATCTGGAAACAGAGTACAGGGCTGCGCGCAACGTACTCGACACGCTAGACGCTCCTTACTACGTGCTCGCAGGCAATAAAGACACGCGTAGTGCTTTGCACCATACTTTTCATGACCATGAATATCTATCGCAAAACGATGATTTTATTCAGTACAGCATAGACCTGCAAAATACCCGGCTGATTATGCTGGATACAGTCACGGAAGGTACAAGTAAAGGGGAGCTGTGCGAGCGGCGATTGAGTGATTTAAAAAAAATGCTCGAACACACTGACGATACGCCTATTGTGATTTTCATGCATCACGCGCCATACGTGGTCGAAGAAATTCCAGACCCGAGGCAATTTCATAACTGGGGGCACGTAGAAGCTCTGGAAAAACTGTTATCAGCCAACAGATGTATTCAGCAAATCTATTGTGGCCACGTTCATCGTAACGTCGCCGGCACAATTGGCGAGTTGCAAGTTGAAGTACTCACGTGTATCGCGACTGACTTGCGCAAGGGCAAGCTCAGCGATCTGGAAATCGCCAGACCAGAGTTCAGGGTAATAGAGATACCATGAGAACAGTCGGTTAACCGATAACTTTGCCTACCTTGATTTTCATATCGCGCTTGTTGTACTGAGTAATCACGGCTGGCTTGCGGCCACAACCCGGGCGATCAGCGGTGGCACCGGCATCGCTGTCAGAACCTTCCGCCTCGGCATTCTTGCCGCTAACGCCACCTTGACTGTCACAATCAGAGCGAAAGCCCTCTTCTTCCTGAGCACTTGCTGCACCGGCACCAGCCAGCAGAAAAGCAGCCCCTGTACGGATAAAGCGTCGACGACCATACTGATCATCAACTTCTATAGTCTCTTTTTTACGCGACATCTTTCTTTCCCTCGAGGATCCGACTTGCCCAACGCTATCATATTTTAACCTGCTCATGAATTAGCAGACACAACTTTCACCGCGCCTACATTTAAAAGGCGCTCACACAGCGCCAGCTTTTGGTCTGCATCAAGCCCGGATAGTTCTGCCAGAGGCAGTGTCTTTTCATCCAGTAACTGCTCGACAGCAGCGCAATATGGCGTATAAAAGCGCAGCACCTGACCCGCTACCCTCAATTTAAAGTGATCATCAATTTTTTCAAAAGACAAGATAGATGATTCGTCAATCTGTAGCACGGAGTCAGCATGCAACGCTGGCGCTAAAGACGATGCCGGCCGCTCTGTATTCCTGACAGCAATCGAGTCAGACATTCTCGAAAGCGCTTCACGATAATTTTCCGGTGATAACAATCCATCTATCAACCCTCTCAACTCCTTATCCGCTAACGCCTGGTCGCTACGAAGATCAATAAAAGCTCTATAGCCCGCATCTTTCTCCGCCGCGACCTGTACCATCTCTTGCAGCAGATCACGCACTATAAACGGAAACACACCCAGCGTAATATGCAACGACGGCTCACCTTCATGCGCCTGCGCATCGTGCACAATACCGCGCGGTATATACAAGGTATCGCCAGCGCTTAGCTCGACCTCTTCTACCGCGTCACCTCCGGGCTTGTTATCCGGGTGGTAGGTATCGTCTGGAAAAGGCAGTTCGATATCAGAGGGATAAAAACGAAATGTTTTACGACCTGACACCTGCAAAACAAAAACATCATGCGTGTCATAGTGTGCATGAAAGCCCTGGTTACCAGCAGGTGATAGATACGCATTAGCCTGACTGGCAAACTGGAGTGACTGACTCACCTGCCAACACAGGTCAGTAATTGCCGCAAACTTTTTGTGCACCTCAGACAGGATAATTGTTGCACCCTTATTGTGATGGTCTAGTAGCAGATCCGATTGGATGGTACGTTCTCGAGTATAACTATTTGAAGACAGTGATCGATTGGCATCAACGACTTGAATATCCGGAAACCTGATTTCGTTGTCTTTGACATAGCGAAGTATGCTCTCGGTAGATAGCAGGCTTGCAAAGTGACCGGCATTTGCACGGCTCACATGCAACGGCTGGGACTCCCAATACTGCGAGAAAAAATCTTCCGTTTTTACCGGGTGTAACAACAGATCTTTACTCACATTGGGTACCCTGTTTAGCCTGTTGTAGGCTTTAATTTGCTGTAGGTTTTAATTGGGCATACAGGCGATGATCAGCAGACGGCTCTAATAGATCCCACAAATTACCATAGAGATCACTAAACACTGCAACTGTTCCATAGGGTTGTGTTTCAGGCTCTCGCACAAACTCAACCCCTGCACTTTGCATTCGATTAAAATCACGCCAAAAGTCATCGGTGGATAAAAACAAAAACACCCTGCCACCCGCCTGGCAGCCAAGGCACTCAAGTTGTGCCGGTGTAGATGCCTGAGCTAGCAGCAAAGACATGACACTATCACCCGCCGGTGCAACCACAACCCAGCGTTTTTCATCGCCAAGATCTGTATCTTCAATCAACTCAAAATTGAGCTTGTTGACGTAAAAATCAATCGCGTCATCGTAGTCTTTCACCAACAAAGAGGTATGAATGATCTGCTGAGTCATGAGGCAATAGACGGTAGAGGATTACGCTTGCGGTTTGGTCGCACAGGATATTATCAGGGCTTCAGCACTTCCTGCAGGCAAGCAACCGCCTCTTCGTCAGGGAACCCGGCCTCTGCATAGACATCTCGCGGGCACGCTTCAATGGTGTCGTTGGCGAGATCTGCCAACGGGATGGTTTCCGGTAGGGGCGCAAGACATTGCTCCACCGCTTTCTCTCCCAAATCAAGACAGGCAGCTTCAGTAAAACCCATGCACTGTGTAAAGGCTTCAGAAGTGCACAGTATCTGGGTTTGATCGCGGGATAATTTGATCAATAGATTTTTTGATATTTCTTCCTGCGCGACAACCTTACTGCCAATCCCGGTGGCGACCATCCCAACACTGGCTACAATGGCCGCAGCCAGGTAGCCACGGACAGTCGAAAAGCGATACCCAAACTGATTCAGTTGCATATTTCATTTCCTCGCTAAAAACTGCCAGTGTACCTGAAATACCAAAACATCAGTGTGTACCATGCCCGTTCAATTGATTCATCCACCCGCTCCAACCTGCTGTCTGTGCACGCCGGACCGCTCCCTCCAAATGGACAAAAGCAAACCCGCGACTTCGACTATATTCTGCCTGGGAATCACGACCACGGGACCGTCACGCCGATCAGTTCCTTTTTATGGCAATACATAGGACACTCTAAATACATTTATCGCAGATTCTCGTATACTTAGGGGCTGACTTTTACGTTATCTACAGGATGAC
>CAZQKJ010000231.1:3420-6117 GCA_964593315.1 uncultured Granulosicoccaceae bacterium | reverse complement strand
ATCAGACTGGCTGCATCAAAAACTTCGCGCAGCGCCTCATTGGTTTTGAGCTCACCATCTACCAGAAGGTCGGTATACGGCAAACATACACTACCAGGTATGTGACCTGCGCGCAGTCCGGCCCGGGGCTCAGGATCAACTCCATCAAAGCGCCCCTGTGATCTTGCATCGAGTATCTGCGCACCATTATCTCCACTGATCAAGGCATTAGAACACTCTAGTACTTCAGAGGCATTCACAACACCCGCTGCATTAAACGCAGGCTCGATAGTTGTCTGCATCACTTCCACTGCCCCGCTCTCTATTGTCAGACCAGATGCTCGCCACGCAGGCATTCCACCGTTTAAAATTCTGACATCTTCAAAACCAAAGGTCTTAAGCATCCACCAGACCCTGGCTGCTGAAAACAATCCTTTGGTATCATAGACCACCACCGTGTGGGCTGATGAAAGACCCAGCTTGCCAACTGATTCTTTGAAAGTCGCAACCGACGGCAACATATGTGGCAGATCACAGGGAGTGCTTATCGCATCAATATCAAAGAACACAGCCCCCGGAATATGCTCCTTCAGATACTCTGCATAACCATCACGATTTTCCGGTGGCAAATGCCATGAGCCGTCGACAATTTTAACTGTATCGTCTGACAAACGGAGCTTTAACCAGTCAACTGAAACCAGTGGTCTTTTGTGCATGGCTATTCAGCCCCCTCAACCAATGATATTTTATCTTTTGCCAACAAAATTATCCTGCTGCGATACAAACCACCCAGTGCATTCTTGTAAACCTTCTTGCTTACGCTATAGGTCTTATAGATTTCTTCCGGAGGGCTTTTATCCGTTAAGGTGGATTCACCATCATGACTTTTAAGATGGGCAATTATCCTGGATTCTATATCTGATCTGGCAGCGGCACCCACCTTCTGCAGAGCCAGGTCTATTTTCAAGTCATCGCGCAGAGATTTTATATAGCCTTTGCAGGCATGCCCCACCGCCACCTCGGTGAATACCTCGTTGGCGTACAAGAGCCCGATATGAGTTCCATTGATAACCGCTTTATAGCCGAGATCCGTCTTCTGGCAAATTAGCAGGTCTACCTTCTCTCCGGCTTTAAAGTCTTTGTCGTTTTCATCTTGCAGATACTTATACAATCGAGTGCTGGCGATCATTCGGCTCGATGTTTCGTCGAGCATTGCCAAAGCCACTGTGACACTGCCAATCGCCATATCGCCCAGCTGTTCAGACCGGGGAACAAATAAGTCTGACTTCAGGCCCCAATCAAGATAAGCACCACTATTTGACAGGTTCACGACTCGCAATGCGGCACACTGCCCGGCAAACAATGCGGGCACTTTAGTAGTGGCGACTATCGTGTCATCAACATCAACCATAACGAAAACATCAAGCTCAGAGCCCTCGGCACGGATCGCTGGTTTTTCATCATCGAGCAACAGGACTTCACCCAGCTCACCACCATCAAGGTAGGTGTCATAAGCACCAATCCTGCTCACACGCAGGCGGTTCATATTGCCAAGTTTGACCATGCAGTTTCAGACTCATCGAAGGAGAGCGCTAGTTTACCAGTTGCGCACGGGATCGGTGTAAGGCTCGGGAACCTTACCCGCCGGACGCTCGAAGCATGTCAACTCGCGAACATTCGGCAAAACAATCCGACCTAGCGGATTCTCTCGATAAATAACTCGCCGATACTTGGCTGGCCTTCGAAAAAATCAGAGTCTGTGGGAAATGAGTTCACCAGCGATATCGGATCCAGTGGTTGTGTATCAAGATCGGGGGATTCGTATCTGACACCGCTGTCAGAACCCGCATCATAGACATTCAAATCGATAATCAACGACTCTACAAACTCATCTGTGTCGGCACTGAACATTTCCAGACTATCGACTCCCACAAACCAGTCCGGACTTGGCGCCAACATTGACACGAGGGTTATGTAGGGGTAATCGCGGTTGACTACAAACTCAACCGATGTGCCACCTGGTGAAAGATCAATACCGGCACCGATAATGGCGGACAGAACCCCTGACTCATTCATAGCGACCTGCAACTCGGACAACAGGATGTCGGTACCGCCACTCTCTGCCAGTTCCGCTATACCTGGACCCGCGGGATCACCCATTCGCCAAATGACCTGGTCTGCATTGTGAACAGCACCCGTCAATGGAGAAAAGTGCGGATTACCCGGAAAATTTATGGGGTGAGTTTCAGCACTCCAGCTTGCACTAAAGGTGGCGCGATAAGTTGCCTCAGTAGCAGCTTGAGAAAGACCCGTGTCACCTGCTCCATCATCGCTTTGCAAGCCCATTATTGTTGCAGACTCTGACCCGCAGCCCGTTAGCCAACTGGTAATACAAACCACCGCGGCAGTCCGCTTCAGGTTTTTAAGATTCATAGCCTTTCTCTCGATCAACATCCCTGGAAGTCTTGTTTTACCGCTCGACTAGCATACTTCCAGTTCAATACCTATGCAAACAAGTCAAAGCATAAGGCAAGGCTATTACCTGAGTGTAAGAACTATGCTACGGGCGACACTAAGCAAACCGATTTTAAGTATCTCGGAATTACCTATGCCAACAGACCTGTCATTGCGCAAGAACCGTTCATAGGGCACTCACACCGGTTGAACTATGCTACGGGCGACACTAAGCAAACCGATTTTAAGTATCTCGGAATTACC
>CAZQKJ010000231.1:0-3320 GCA_964593315.1 uncultured Granulosicoccaceae bacterium | reverse complement strand
TATGCCAACAGACCTGTCATTGCGCAGAGCACGCGCTGCCATGCAATCTTTCTTCGTCGGCGATGCCTTGTCTATGCCGGTCCACTGGTTTTATAACCCGCTGGATATTCAGAGGGCGTTTCCAGGTGGCGTACAGCAGATGCACGATGCCCCGGAGCATCATCCTTCATCGATAATGTCTCTGCATTCAACCAATGCCGGTGGTCGTGGCAAGCAAGGTAGTGCAGAGAGTCACCAGATCGTGGGCGATGTCATTCTAAAGGGCAAGCGACGCTACTGGGGCATCGCGAACCAACACTACCACCAGGGCATGCCGGCTGGCGAGAATACATTGAACGCGTGGTGTGCACGCGAATTGATGCGCGGACTGACCAGCAGACAGAAATACGATGGCGAAAAGTCACTGCAAGACTATATAGACTTCATGACCGCAGATCCGTGCTGCCATCCGGACACCTATGCAGAATCCTATCACCGCGGCTTCTTCGCCAACCTGACAGATGGAGCCAAACCGGATCAGTGCGGCGCGGTAACCCACGACACACCCTCTATTGGCGGACTTGTGACGATAGTACCACTCGCGATCTTCAGCTTGCTAAAAGAGTCCAGCCTTACTTCTGCACAAGCCATATGCCAACAGCATCTGCACTACACCCACCCCGACCCACAGCTCGCAAAGGTATGTGACGCACTGGTCAAGCTCATCAATGACCTGCTGAATAGATCCGAGAATGAAGATGCAATGCCCTTTCTCAATGAAGCCGCAAAGTGCATTCCGAAAACGCGATTGGAAACCCTGCTTCGCGCGCCGAGTGATTTACATGTTATCGGCAGACTATATTCAAGCGCCTGTTATATCACTGACTCCTGGCCGTCAATGTTGTACCTTGCAGCCAAATACCATCACGACGTCAAAACAGCACTGATCGCCAATACCAACGTCGGCGGTGAAAATGCACACCGCGGAGCTGTACTGGGAAGTATCGTCGGGTTGATAACCGGTACCACTTCAGAGGCCCTGTATGGTCAGTTGCTAAACAAGAACGCTATAACGGATGAGATTGAACAACTGCTGACGGCGCGTCATTAGCGTTGTCAACCGCAGCACTTAACTACACAGAAATAGTTGCGAGTAATTGGACTATAATCCACACCTCCAGATCAGGCTTTACACCCTGCAAGCCAGTATGCAACCCATTTGCTGCAATCCTGGTTGCCCATCCAGTATTGATCGAACCCACATCAGTCATCCGGAAATTCATTGAACCCTGTTCGCGGCATCACCCTGAAAGTACTCTCTGTTATTGTCTTTGTGAGTATGTTCGGCCTGATCAAGGCAACTTCACAGGAAATCCCACCAGGTGAAGCCGTATTCTTCAGATCGCTCTTTGCTGTACCAGTACTACTGGCATGGCTAATTTTTCGCGGCGAATTTCCAGGCAATCTCAAGGCTCGCGATCCCATGGGCCACGTGTGGCGCGGACTAATGGGGACATGCGCAATGGCCTCAGGGTTTCTGGCTATCGGTTTACTGCCATTGCCAGAAGTAGTTGCGATTGGCTATGCAGCACCGTTACTGGTCACCATGCTTGCTGCTATGTTTCTCGGTGAGCAAATCAGATTAGTGCGTTTTTCAGCTCTGTTACTCGGCTTGTTCGGTGTCATGCTTATTCTGTCACCACGACTGACAATCCTTGATGCGGAGGCGACCAGTCGGTTACAAACTATTGGTGCACTGGCAGCGCTCATGGGCGCTGTATTCTCAGCGCTCGCGCAAGTATTTGCGCGCAAACTGGTAGCCACAGAGACCACCGGCTCAATAGTATTTTATTTCTCACTGATGTCCTGCACACTGGCACTGCTCACCATTCCCTTTGGCTGGAAGCTGCCTACCACTACCGAGGCATCCCTGTTAATCTCGGCTGGTCTGCTGGGTGGCGTTGGACAAATACTGCTGACAGAAAGTTACCGGCACGCAGAAGTGGCCGTGATTGCACCGTTTGAATACAGCTCGATCATACTCGCCTTGTTAATGGGTTATTTTATATTTGATGAACTGCCTACCGGCATTATGATGGTGGGCGTAGCGCTTATAGTGACCGCAGGTATTATTATCATAGAACGTGAACGCCGATTGGGTATCAAGCGTACCGGTAGAGCGAGAAGTGCTGCACCTAATCAACAGGCGTGATAACTCGATCAGCCGAGCCTGTACAATTAACGTATAAAGCTTAATTCGCCGCCTTATCGCTGTGCGATTCCTTTAAGAATATACAACAAATCACAGATATGACACAGGCGGCAATAAGCAGCATGAAAGCCCGATCATAGTTTACCGATGTATAAATGCGCGCGCCATCTACCAGGCCACCCTGCCAAAAACGATCCAGCACTAAACCAATAAGTGGCTGAAGCACCGCTCCAGAGCCTACAACAAAAGTGTTTAACAATCCGAGCGCCGCACTGGTATTGCCATGGGGGTTGTATTCGCGCATCACACTAAAGCACACCACCATCACACACCCACCCGCACCTTGAAAGAAGAACAGTGCCATCATCACTGGCACGGTAGCGGATGAAATCTTTAAAATCATAGTTAACAACAAAAGACTTATCACACTGCCGGTCACAAGCACAGGTTTTCGCCTCTGCAACTTGTCCGATATCCAGCCTGCTACCGGAGCCGTCAACAGCCAGCCCAGAAATACCATCGAAGCAATACTGGCACTTTGGGTTTGATCAAATTTATGCACAGTACTTAACCACGGCACAGCCCACAAAGCGGCAAAGGCAAGCATTGGCGCTGCAAGCCCGAACCCTGCAAGCACGCAGAGCCAATTTCCAGGCTTATTCAAAACGGCACTGAAGCCACCGTGACTGGTGGTTCCGGTAGCCGCAGAATCAGGCGCGGATCGTTTGGGTATGACCAGATAAACGGCAACAGCCAACAACAGCGCCAATGCCCCCATACCAAAAATAGCACCGCGCCATTGAACCTGTTCAACCGCAAGCCTCAGTGGCGCCTGGCCCAGCATCGCGCCGAGCATACCACTTGACTGCAAGAGACCTGCAAAAACCGCAAACCGTTGTGGTACAAAATACCGGGTCAAAATGGTTAATGTACCAATAAAAGCAAACGCAGCGCTTCCGCCAATCACCAATCTGCTGGCAGAAGCTGCCAACAGCGTTGAGCTGCTGGCCATGCAAGCCGATGCGATAGCACAAACAATCAATGCAAGCGTCATCAAGCGGCGCGGGCCAAATCGATCCATTAACAAACCGACCGGTATCTGAAGCGCCACATAAGCATAGAAATACAT
>CAZQKJ010000230.1:0-6144 GCA_964593315.1 uncultured Granulosicoccaceae bacterium | reverse complement strand
GTCTCTAGCCGGTCGGCAGCGGCAAAGAACTATAAACAATATCAGGCTGATGAAAGAGCAGTTGCCGACGTAGAGTTCGAACGCACCATGGCGACAGAATCAGCCTTACAAGAGGCAGCCGGTGCAATTGATGTCAATGATCTGGATCGGCATCTCAGAGATGGAAGCATCGATCTCCCTCAACGTGCCGATGGTCGCAACGATAGTCGCAGAGATGATAGACCTGAAAGCCGCAACAAGGATGGCTTCAGCAAAGACGACATGCTCTCTAAAGAAGAGCTGAAAGAGAGGCGGCGACGTGAGTTTAGTGCGCGCGAACGGCGAGCGCTGGACATTGAGTCTCCTCGTGGTGCGAGTCGTCCGCCGCAACCCCGTGACCAGGTCAATGGCCAGGTCATTGGTAAGAGTGCAGTAAAAGATGATGCCATGCGTCATCCTGAGCAATCTCCCGTCCGTAACCGCGAGCTGTCTGCCGAGGCCGGATCGGTAGATGCAAAGCCGGTAGAAAAAAGGTCGTTAGAAAACAGATCGGTAGAAAACGGGCGATCCAGTAACAGGCAAACGGAGAGTTACGATTTTATTCCAGACGACGTATTGCAGAAGGAATCTGTCTATCGAGACAATGGTCAGCGTGACGAGAATCTGCAGTTCGCAAAAGATGCTCCACGGTTCGATACCTCTGTAAGGCAATCAGATCCAGCTACCCGAAATTACCCAAGAATGGATAGTGATCCTAATCCGGATCGTCCTGACCTTGATAACAGCGCAGGCATCGGTAATAACACAGGCATCAGTTACAACACAGGCACGGGTGCTGAACCAGGGCCGCGAGTGTCTGCAGCATCGGACAATCGATTGGCGCGAGACAGGCATCTTGATTTGCCTCCTCCACCGGATCCACATCTCGAGCGTCGTGCTCGCGAGGCCGAACAACGCAGCTTGCGTGAATCATCGGCTCGTGAGATGCGACGCTTTCAACAAGACCGGAAGCCAGTCACTGTCAATAACTATGTGGAGGAGTCGGCAGCTGATGAATTGACGGCTCCAAACTCTATGGCAGGTGGTCGTCGCGCTGTTGAGTCGAGAGTGGATTCACCACGCGTTGACAGCGGAGTCCGGAAAGCCTCAGACAAGTCTGTGGTTCGAAGTGGTTCGAAATCCCGCCCATGGTTATGGGCGCTGGGGGCGATCGCGCTGGTGTGTGTCGGGTTGTTTGCAGCGAGAAACGTCATCGCCAATATGAACCTGCCAGCATCACTGATTGGTGGCTTTTGTAACATTACCGGTTGTGTGCCGGCGGAGGCGAAGAAAGACCTTAGCCAACTGCAAATTATGCGTGACAGACTGTACGCTCATCCTGACATTGAAAGCGCATTGGTTATTAGTGTAGATATCGTTAATAACTCAACGTTTAAGCAACCGCTTCCAACGCTTGGGGTAACGCTGCTGGATGCCGAGGGAGAAACGATTGCCGGGCGCAGCTTCAGCAGCACCAGCTATGAAGTGGTAGAAGGCGGAGAGACCGGCTTTTTGATGCCGTCAGAGCCAACCCGACTTAAAATTGAGTTGGTCGATACCGGTCTCAGTGCTGCAGACATTGATCTTAAATTTGAATAGAAATCGCAGGTTTTATTAGAATTTAATTCCACCTTGTAGCGACACTTCTGTAAAATGGCTGGCCCTGTAGCGGGTTGTCTATATGCGCGTTGGCCGTTTTAAATTTGATAGTCCTGTTGTGCTGGCTCCTATGGCTGGAGTGACGGACAGGCCTTTCCGTATTCTTTGTAAGCGTCTCGGGGCCGATCTCGCAGTGTCTGAGATGGTCACCAGTAACAAAGCGCTGTACGGTTCACGCAAATCTCTTACCCGCATGAACCACGAAGGCGAGGTGTCCCCCAAAATTATCCAGATCGCCGGTGGTGATGTATCAATGATGGTAGAAGCTGCCCGAATGAATGAATCGCTCGGAGCCGACGTTATTGATATCAACATGGGCTGTCCTGCTAAAAAAGTATGTAACAAGGCTGCGGGATCCGCTCTGTTGTCGGATGAAGTATTGGTGCGGGAAATTCTGTCGGCAGTTGTCGCAAGTGTTGAAGTGCCAGTCACTCTAAAAATTAGAACTGGCCCGTCACGCGACAATATTAACGGCGTTGCTATAGCCAACATTGCCGAGGACTGTGGTGTTGCTATGCTGTCTGTTCACGGTCGAACCCGAGCGGATAAATTCTTAGGCCTTGCCGAGTATGAAACTATTTCCGCTATCGTTGACAGTGTGGATATCCCGGTGCTTGCAAACGGTGATATCAGTACCCCTGAGCGAGCCTTAGAGGTACTACAGAAAACCGGCGCTGCTGGAATTATGATTGGACGTGCAGCACAGGGGAACCCCTGGATCTTCCAGCAGGTTAAGCGTTTTCTTGAAACGGGTGAAAAAATTGCCGAACCCGATATGGCTGAAAAAGCCGATGTTTTAAAGTGGCACCTTGAAAATCTATACGATCTCTATGGAGAGTACTCCGGAGTCAGGGTGGCGCGTAAGCATATCGCCTGGTACTGCAAAGGTAAGAAGCATGCTGCGGAATTTCGCAGTAACGTCTACAAGCTTGAAACAGCGACAGAGCAATTGGATCAGGTCGACTCGTTTTTCCGACAGGCAGATAATGATTGTTTGCAAAGCCCGGCTGATTTGCCAGCAACGGAACCCGTGTTAAAAGCAGGGTCAATGTAATGAGTGGCTCTGCACTGCAAGCACAGGTTGAAAAAGAGCTGCATCAATACTTCGACATATTGAATGGTCAAAAACCGTCAGCACTGCATGATCTGGTTATTGGTCAGGTAGAAGAAGCTTTGTTTCGGGTAGTGCTTGAATACTGTGATGGCAATCAGAGTAAAGCTGCAGCCTACCTTGGGCTTAATCGCGGCACACTGCGTAAGAAACTGGCTCAGTACAAAATCACATAACACCATCACGCCCGGTTCTGTCACGGGGTTCGTACAGACAATTTAGATAAGGACTATGACCAATAAAATTTCCCGGGCTCTGCTTAGTGTTTCAGATAAAACCGGTGTAGTCGAACTCGCGCGAAAGTTATCAGATCTGGATGTCGTTCTTTTATCAACTGGTGGTACAG
Organism: uncultured Granulosicoccaceae bacterium; assembly: GCA_964593315.1. Taxonomy (GTDB): domain Bacteria; phylum Pseudomonadota; class Gammaproteobacteria; order Granulosicoccales; family Granulosicoccaceae. Next base: position 3,010 of record CAZQKJ010000230.1, on the reverse strand, counting down.
CGCGTGCCTTAAAAGACGAAGGCATACCAGTGACAGAAGTATCTGACGTGACCGGATTTCCGGAAATCATGGATGGTCGGGTAAAGACGCTGCACCCGAAAATCCACGGCGCGATCCTCGGCAGGCGCGAAATCGATGCCTCTGTTATGCAACAACATGGCATTGACGGTATTGATTTGGTTGTGGTTAATTTGTACCCGTTTGTACAAACGGTTTCCAGGCCGGACTGCACTCTGAACGACGCTATCGAAAACATCGATATTGGTGGTCCGGCAATGATTCGAGCGGCAGCAAAAAATTACACTGATGTTGCGATAGTCACAGACCCGGCTGATTACGAATCAATTATAAGCTCTATAGCCAGTACTGGTGGTGTTGATGATCAAAGCCGATTTGAGCTTGCTGGCAAGGCGTTTGCCCATACGGCTTTGTATGATAAAGCTGTATCGGACTATTTGGTCAAGAAAAGTGCGAGTTCCAACGCAAATGCTGCATCGGACAGTTCCGGCATGGCTGCCTCGGTACAGTTAGGTTTAAGTAAGCTACAAGATCTGCGCTATGGTGAGAACCCTCACCAATCTGCGGCGTTCTATCGATTTGAATCAGGTGGCAGTGGCATTGCTGATGGCAGGCAGTTGCAAGGTAAAGAGTTATCGTTTAACAACATTGGTGACTCGGATGCAGCACTCTCCTGTGTATCGCAGTTTGAGCAACCTGCCTGTGTTATTGTCAAACACGCTAACCCTTGTGGGGTTGCGGTTGCAGACAGTCCGTTGCAGGCGTACGAGAAAGCTTACAAGACTGATCCGACTTCTGCATTTGGTGGCATCATCGCTTTTAACTGTGAGGTTGATGTAGCGACCGCGCAAACACTGGTTGATCGTCAGTTTGTCGAAGTACTGCTTGCGCCATCGATTCATCCGGATGCCCTGGCAGTTTTAGCAGGCAAGCCAAACGTTCGAGTGTTACAAGTTGACACTGCCGCGAGTACTGCAGGGTTTAGTTATCAAAGTGTTGGAGGCGGCATGCTGGTGCAGCAAATCGACTCAAAGGTCGTGCGTACAGATGATTTAAAAATAGTGACTACGGTGAGACCGACCAGTGAGCAGATAAAGAATCTTCTATTTGCCTGGCAGGTTGTCAAGTGCGTTAAGTCCAATGCCATAGTATTTTGTGCTGAAGGTGCCACGATCGGCATAGGTGCGGGGCAAATGAGTCGTGTGTACTCAGCCAAGATAGCAGCGATTAAAGCCGCCGATGCCAATCTTGATATTGCGTCTTCAGTCATGGCATCAGATGCGTTTTTTCCGTTCCGTGATACGGTTGACCAGGCGGCAGAATTGGGAGCTTCGGCAATCATTCAACCAGGTGGCTCCATGCGTGATGATGAGTCAATTGCTGCTGCTAATGAGCATGGTATTGCGATGGTCTTTACAGGCGTGCGCCATTTTTTACACTAATCATGGTGGCTGCACTAATTATGTGCTCCACCGAATTGGTTTTATTGACTTCACTTCTTCAGGTTGTGATGGCACTGATTGGTGTGTCCGTTTGTTCCTGAAGAAAAAGAGGCAATCAATAAGACTGGGAGGTTTCAGCCTGCTTCAATTTGGGTAAAATTTTTGAGTATGTTCTCAGTGCTGACTTTGCAACCCGTCCAGGTAGTGTATGCGAGTGCGGCCTGCTCGACTAACATGCCACGCCCGTCGTGGCTTTGGCAGCAGCCACAGTCTTTGCTCCACTGTAAAAATAACGTGGGCTTTTTAGCGTAGGCCAGATCGTAACAGACCGTCTGCTTACCGATAAATCCTGTATCCGATATCGGTAGTTGCGAGCTTAAGCTTGCAGACGTTGCATTGATCAGGAGATCGGGTGCTGTGCTCGGGGGTTTGCTGTCATTGCCTGCGGGTGTGATGTCGAATAAATCCTGAAACTCGCGCGCCAGAGTTTCTGCTTTTGATAAGGTACGGTTAATCAGAGTTATCCCGGATGGCGCCTGTTCTATCAAAGGCTGCAGGATTCCGCGCGTCGCGCCACCGGCGCCGATGATTATGATGTGCTTTCTTTTAAGTCCAATTTTCAGATTATTCACTAAATCTGATAACAGGCCCGCACCATCGGTATTGTGACCATGAAATTCACCCGACTCTGATTGGTACAGTGTATTGACCGACTGAGCTCTTGAAGCGGCGTCGGTTAAATATGTGCAGAGGCTAAATGCCTGTTCTTTGAATGGCACAGTCACATTGCAGCCATCACCACCACGATCAAAAAAATGTTTAACATCATTAGTAAAATCAGTCTCAGTCGAGAGCAACTTTTCATAGCTGATATGGTGGCCATGTTGCTCTGCAAAGTTCTGGTGGATCTGTGGTGACAGACTGTGTTTGATCGGATTGCCGAAAACAGCGAACTGATTTTTCATTTGAATTAATGGCTGGGTGGGATTGGTGGCTGGGTGAGATTCAAGACTGGTTTTACCTGTGCATTGGTCTGGGTGGGTTTTCGCGTTCCATGCTAATTTTCATAGGATCCCAATGTGTTGACTGATAGAATCAGTATAAATCAATCTATAACTGGAGTATGAGGTGATTACGTGAATCACGGTAGCTTTCCAGATACCCGTATGCGGCGCATGCGTAGCGATGACTTCAGTCGTCGCCTGATGCGTGAAACAGTGGTAACACCCAATGATTTAATCTATCCGGTATTTATTATTGATGGCACTGGCGAGAGTCATCCTGTGCCAAGCATGCCAGGTGTGAGTCGGGTCACTATTGATTTATTGCTGCGCGATGCCGAGTCACTGGTAAAACAGGGTATTCCCTGTATTACTTTATTTCCGGTCACACCGGACAGCGTAAAAACTGAAAAAGCTGAGCAGGCCTATGATCCGGAAGGACTTGCCCAGCGTGCAATCCGCGCTGTAAAAAAAGAGTTTCCAGAGCTCGGAGTCATGACCGATGTGGCGCTCGATCCCTTCACTGTTCACGGACAGGATGGTCTTCTG
>CAZQKJ010000229.1:0-6151 GCA_964593315.1 uncultured Granulosicoccaceae bacterium | reverse complement strand
ACCTGTATAGGAGCGCGCTTCTTGTCCGAGCTCCGCTAACGCCATACACAAAAGTGCGGTGGTTACCTGCTCACCAGTGGAGACCAGCACGTCGAGCTCACGCGGCAGGGGCCGATCACTGATCTCATCTGCAAGACCCAGCAGACGGTTTGTCTCTCCTGACATCGCAGACACCACAACAACAATCTTGTGTCCGGCACGGGTGGCTTTGACCACACGTTCGGCGACAGATTTGATACGCTCGACGGTGCCGACAGACGTGCCACCATATTTCTGGACGATTAAACTCATGCTGCGATTTTCACTGGCAATAGATTTATTTTCAACGTCGGCTACATGCGACGTTATAGAAACTGAAAGGGAGGGTTAAAAACTACAGCTTGGCGGTAATCCAGTCGTTCACACTGGCAAGCGCGGTGCTGAGGTTTTCAGGCTGCGTACCACCCGCCTGAGCAAGATCGGGTCTGCCCCCTCCTTTACCACCCACCTGCAAAGCCACATGATTAACCAGCTCACCGGCTTTCACACGATCAGTCACATCTTTAGTGACACCTGCAATGAGCCGAACCTTACCATCCTCAATGGCGGCGAGCACGATAGCAGCACTACCAAGCTTGTCTTTGAGCTTATCCATAGAATCACGCAGACCTTTGGCATCGGTTTCCTTAAGCTCAATAGCGAGCACTTTAACACCATTTATATCTACCGCATCAGCACTTAAGCTGTCTCCGGCTTTGGATGCAATAATAGATTTTAAACGGTCAATCTCACGGGTCAGCTCCCGATTCTGTTCAGACAAACTAGTCACACGTTCATCTACTTTTTCTACCGGTGCTTTCAGTCGCTCTGCAATACGCACCAGCATATTGTGTTCACCCTGAGTTTGATCAATCGCGGCACTACCGGTTACCGCTTCTATTCTGCGCACACCGGCTGCAACTCCGGTCTCATTGGTGATGCGGAACATACCTATATCACCACATCGAGATACGTGTGTGCCACCGCATAGCTCAACCGAGTTAGGTCCGAGTTCAACCACACGAACGACTTCACCGTACTTTTCACCGAACAAAGCCATAGCCCCTTTGGCTACTGCCTCATCCATGGACATTTCATTGGTGCTGGCAGTCGCGTTTTCCATCACCTGACCATTAACCCATGATTCAATGGATGTTAATTCATTGTGATTGATGGGCGCACCATGCGAAAAATCAAAACGCAGATGACCGGGTGACACCAATGAACCTTTCTGCTGTACGTGATCACCTAAAACCTGCCTTAACGCGGCATGCAGCAGATGAGTAGCCGAGTGGTTTTTCAAGGTGGCACGACGTCTGTCAGCATCAACAGATGCCGAAAGTTTATCGCCTTTAGCCACACTCCCCTGAGCCAAAACACCCAAATGCAAAAACGCATTACCGGATTTTTTTGTGTCTGCCACCTCAAAGCGGACCTGATCATTGCTAAGCAAACCACGATCACCCACTTGCCCGCCAGACTCTCCATAAAAAGAGGTTTGATCAAGAACCACAACAACAGACTGATCCTGCTGCAAGATTGATGCATCGATTTGATCTACTGCTTTGCCATCGACAAACAACTCGACAACCTGACCGGTATCTTCGAGCTTGTCATAACCTGTAAAGGTAGTCGCCGTGGTGCTTGATATTTGGGCAGCGGCTGCATTGGCAAACTGACTGGCTTCACGAGCACGAACACGTTGTGCTTCCATGTGCGTTTCGAAGCCGGCTTCATCCACACTTAAGCCACGTTCGCGTGCTATATCAGCCGTCAGATCCAGCGGAAAACCGTAGGTATCATATAGTTTGAAAGCAGTCTCGCCTGGCACCGTTTTACCAGATAATTTTGATAAATCTTCTTCAAAAATTTTCATACCCTGGCTCAGGGTCTCGGCAAAACGGATTTCCTCTGCTAACAGTGCCTCTTCAACTTGTGGCACTGCCGCCGCGAGCTCCGGAAATGCTTCTCCCATTAGCTCGGTAAGCGGTTTTACCAACTGATGAAAGAATGTTCCACTGGCACCCAGCTTGTGACCATGGCGTGCCGCACGTCTGATGATTCTTCTTAGCACATAGCCACGCCCTTCATTGGATGGCAGTACACCATCGACAATCATAAAGGCACAGGATCTAATATGATCGGCAATGACCTTTAGGGATGGATTGTCTTTATCATCAGTTCCAACTACTTTTTGCACAGAGCCTAACAGCGATGTAAACAGATCAATCTCATAGTTGCTGTGCACATGCTGCAATACTGCCGCCAACCGCTCAAGACCCATACCGGTATCAACACTTGGCTTCGGCAATGGCGTTAAGGTACCGTCGGCAGAACGATCATATTGCATGAATACAAGATTCCAGATCTCTATGTATCGGTCTCCGTCTTCATCGGGTGTTCCCGGTGGGCCGCCAAAAACCTCCGGACCATGATCGTAGAAAATTTCAGAACAGGGACCGCATGGTCCCGTATCACCCATTTGCCAAAAGTTATCTTTGGCACCGATACGGGCAATACGATCTTCCGGGACACCTACCTTTTTAGCCCACAGATCATAAGCTTCATCATCTTCTTCAAAGACCGTCACCCACAGCTTATCTTCTGGTAAACCCAGCGTCTTCGTCAGAAAGGTCCATGCGAAGTTGATCGCCTCTTCTTTAAAGTAATCACCAAAACTGAAGTTACCGAGCATCTCGAAAAACGTATGGTGACGCGCGGTATAGCCCACGTTTTCGAGATCATTATGCTTACCCCCGGCACGCACACAGCGTTGCGATGTGACAGCACGGTTATAAGCACGTTTTTCAGTACCGAGAAACAAGTCTTTGAACTGCACCATGCCTGCGTTTGTGAACAGCAGCGTGGCATCATTACCCGGTACCAACGGGCTGGATTTTACGATCTCATGGCCGTTGTCTTTAAAATACTGCAGAAACCGGTCTCTTATCTCGGAGGTACTTAGCATGGTCTTTTGGATATCGTTGTCTGGGATGGCTGGTTTGCCGAATCGGGGGACAGACAGGAAAATTGTTACCAGTCAGTCTCTGTGGTGCTCAGTTTAGTTATAGCAGATTTGATTTCAGCCGATTCAAAACCACGCCGGTAAAGATAGCGCTGCATTTTTGCCCGAGCATTGTGATCTGGCCGATCAGTTGATGCACCAAACTTTTTATCTAGCGCTTCAAAAGCTATTTCAGCCCAGTCGGCACCGCTGTCCCGGATGGCACTGTCAATAATCGAAGACTCAACATGGCGTGACTGCAAATCTGCCCTCACTTTGTTTGCCCCGTGGCCACGTCCGATTCTCATCCGTGTATACGACTCTGCAAAGCGAGCGTCACATTGTAGCCCTTCTTCCGCCAGCTTATCCAGAACAGAAGTCACCAGATCTGGAGGCAGATCACGTTGCAGCAGCTTCTGCTGCAATTCTTTGCGGCCATGTTCGCGGGCTGCCAGCAGGCGCAAGGCACGCTCACGAACCATTGGCAGTGTAATGACGGGTTCTGGATCGCCATCCAGTTGTTCTTCAATGCTCGAGCCTAATTCAGCTTCGACCAGCACACCATCGGATTCTGGATTGTCAGGCAGTTCCGGACTGTGAGGATTGCCGGAGAGAGGTCTGACCGAACGACGCTTCTTTCTTTTAGGCCAGGCCATAGTATTTTAATTCTGGTGTCATTGAAGCTGTGATCAGATCGAAGACCCGGACGATTCCATCGGTCCGGGTGAGTTTCATAGTGCGTCGGCTGTGGCATGCCCTGTTACTGAGAGACATGATGATCAGCCGGCCTGAATCAGGCCAGTTAACATGGTCTGATAAATTGAGCCAGGCACACCGGCCTGCTCACTGGCCGGTACGTTGACCGAGTAATCAACCAGCTTCAGGCGCTTCTGCCTCGTCTGGTGCTTCAGCTTCAGCTTCTTCTTCCTGCTTGACCGGCGGTGCCAGTAGCTTTGCACGCAGTGTGTCGTCTATCTCCTGTGCCATTTCAGGGTGTTCCTTCATGTAGTTACGCACGTTATCCTTACCCTGTCCGATACGGTCGCCGTTATAGCTGTACCAAGCACCGGCTTTATCGATGAGGTCGTGCTTAACACCAAGCTCTATCAGTTCACCTTCGCGTGAACTGCCCTCGCCGTAGAGTATCTCGAACTCCGCCTGCTTAAACGGCGGTGCCATTTTGTTTTTCACAACCTTCACGCGGGTGTCATTGCCGATCACCTCATCACCTTTTTTGATCGCGCCAATACGTCTGATATCGAGCCGCACAGATGAGTAGAATTTCAGCGCATTACCACCAGTAGTGGTTTCGGGTGAACCGAACATCACACCGATCTTCATACGGATCTGGTTGATGAATATAACCAAGGTGTTGGAGCGCTTAATGTTGGCGGTGAGTTTGCGCAGTGCCTGTGACATCAAGCGTGCGTGCAAGCCAACATGCGAATCACCCATATCACCTTCGATTTCAGCTTTGGGCGTGAGCGCTGCCACGGAGTCTACAACGATAAGATCAAGCGAACTCGATCGCACCAGCATATCGACAATCTCAAGCGCCTGATCACCGGTATCTGGTTGTGACACCAACAAATCATCTACGTCTACACCGAGCTTCTCTGCGTAACCCGGATCCAGTGCGTGCTCTGCATCAACAAACGCGCAGGTGCCACCGGCTTTCTGGCATTCTGCAATGGCTTGCAGCGTCAGTGTGGTTTTACCAGAGGACTCCGGCCCATAGATTTCAACCACTCGCCCCTTGGGCAAACCGCCAATCCCTAACGCGACATCCAGGGTTAATGACCCGGTAGATACGACTTCAATATCACGATTGATCTGCGAATCGCCCATGCGCATGACAGCGCCTTTACCAAACTGTTTTTCAATCTGGCCAAGTGCTGCATTGAGGGCTTTCTTTTTGTTGTCATCCACTTTTGGACACTCCTGGTATACATCTTTGCCTGACGACTAGGCATCAGGTGCGGTGAGGTTTGATAGGCACTGTGCCGGGCAGCAGTACTGCGCCAAATTATCGCACAAGGCAATAAATCGCACACGGCTTTTACAGCGAGAAAAATTCATTCGATGAAAAGCTTGCGTCATAAAAAAGCATACTCATAACGTTACTTTGAACCAGAATCGATACACTGAATCAAGCGCCACACAGCTTGGTTCAGCGTCTGCTGCCTGATCGATTGCCGGTTACCTTCAAACAAGTGGTGAGTCGATGTGGTTCGCAAGCCATCACCGGCACAACCAATCCAGACTGTGCCGACGGGCTTTTCCTCGCTGCCACCGGCTGGCCCGGCGACACCGCTGACCGATACAGCCAAACTTGCCCCGCTGCGGGCAACAGCGGCCTCGGCCATCGCACGCACCACTGACTCACTTACCGCACCGTGAGACGCAAGCGTAGCTGCTTTCACCCCCAGCATTTCTTGTTTAGCCTCATTGCTATAGGTAACGAAGCCACGATCAAACCATACGGAACTGCCTGAAACTTCGGTGAAAGCCGCGGCAATAAGACCACCAGTACAAGACTCTGCAGTCGCCACCACAACATTATTTCTACAGGCCTTGGACGCAAGTGACTGCACCAGTGCCAAAGTATCGGAATTAAACATGCCGCCAGTTTATCTGCACCCTCAGCAAAACTCTATCGATGCTCAACGCTTGCCACCTAAATCACACCGCTGATATCAAAGCCCGGGCAAATGTAAGCAACACGTCCGACACCTTCGATACAATACACCCATGAGCACCACCGCCAAAAATACTGTCACCCCGATGATGCGCCAGTACCTGGGCATCAAGGCTGAGTACCCGGACACGATATTGTTTTATCGCATGGGTGACTTCTATGAACTCTTCTTTGATGATGCCAAACGCGCCGCTGAACTCCTCGGCATTACATTGACCGCTCGCGGCACTTCCGGTGGGCAACCCATTCCAATGGCAGGTGTTCCGCATCACTCTGCCGAAGGCTATCTGGCAAAACTGGTGGGTTACGGTGAGTCAGTCGCTATCTGTGAACAAACCGGCGACCCTGCCACCAGCAAAGGCCCGGTGGAACGGCAGATAGTCAGGGTATTAACACCGGGTACTGTCACCGATGAGGCCATCCTTGATGAC
>CAZQKJ010000228.1:0-6162 GCA_964593315.1 uncultured Granulosicoccaceae bacterium | reverse complement strand
ATGCTGGTTGATGGACTTTCGAATATCGCTCACCAGTGCGGGCCCGCGGTAGATGAAACCAGTGTATATCTGTAACAGGTCTGCTCCGGCGTTCAGATGTTCGATAGCATCTTCTCCTGAGAAAATGCCCCCGCATCCAATTACTGGTATCTCCTTTTGCAACCGATGCGCCAGTTGTGTGATGGTGGTTCGTGTCATGTCCGTCAAGGGTTTGCCACTAAGACCACCGGATTCATCTGCGTGCGCCGATTTAAGCGTGGGCCTTGACAAGGTAGTGTTGGTTGCAATGATTGCATCTATGCTGAGTCTTCTGGCGTTATCGCAGAAATCAGTCAGATCCTGTTCCTCCATATCGGGAGCTATCTTGACCGCGACCGGCACGTAACGCCCGTGTTTGTCGGTCAGTTCTTGTTGGGTTTTTTTGACTTCAGTTAAAAGCACTCTAGTAGCATCACCGACTTGTAAGTCTCGCAGTCCTGGGGTATTCGGTGATGAGATATTGACGGTGATGTAGTCTGCCAGTGTGTAGATCTGTTGCATGCAGAGTCGATAATCCTCGTGCGCCTGCTCGAGAGGGGTGTCCTTGTTTTTGCCGATGTTGATCCCGAGTACGCCATCAAAGCGCGTGGTGCGGACCTGATCCGCAAGGTAGGTGACTCCCTTGTTGTTAAATCCCATCCGGTTGATAACAGCAGAATCTTCCTGCAGTCGGAACATGCGAGGTTTTTCATTGCCCGGTTGTGGTCTCGGAGTAACGGTACCGACTTCCACAAATCCAAAGCCGAATTGACCCAGAGCGCTGAAGTAGTCCGCATTCTTATCAAGTCCGGCGGCAAGACCGACGGCATTCGGAAAGTCGATACCCATTACCCGGCGAGGCGTATCGATGCGGTTGGATGATTTGCTGGTAGACGGAAGGTCCGAACCTGCCAGTGCGCGCAGTATTGGTGCCGGCGTGTGGTTAATTAGCTTAAGCGCAGTATCGTGGGATTTTTCAGCGGGCAGACGGAACAGCAGACTTCGCAGGGCAGGGTAGATCACGGGTAGGTGCTTTGAGTCAAAAGGCAGATTTTACGTGCATGTGAACAGGCTTGCACAGACATTTAGTCCTGTCCCGGTACGCGTAGTTTTTAATCCGTTTCCTTAAAGCTGCACTTTTCAGCCAACACAGCCATACACGACACTGGATTTAGGCGTAAAATACGGAGGTGAATGTTTATCCCGATACCTTACCCAAAGCGCTAAAGAAGGGCATTGCTCCGGTCTATATGATCTCGGGTGATGAGCCCCTGCAGATGATGGAGGCTGCCGATCAGATTCGGGCTGCCTGTCGTCAAGCTGGTTTCACTGGCACTGAGCGATATCAGGTCGACAATGCTCGTTCGTTTGACTGGCAGGCGCTGGCTATGTCTGGCAACACCATGTCCTTGTTCGGCGATAAGAAAATTGTCGGCTTGCACATCCCGTCCGGTAAACCCGGAACCGAGGGCGCCAAGGCATTAAAAAAATGGTGTGAATCGCCACCGGAAGATACTGTGCTGATCATCACCACTGGCAGACCTGAAGGACGCTTTCAAACCAGTGCCTGGTTCAAGTCTATTGATAAGGCTGGTGTGACCATGCAGGTCTGGCCATTGTCAGTTGCAAAAACCCGCAGCTGGATAGAACACAGGATGAAATCGCAGGGTTTACAGACCGATCCGACTGCAGTGGATCTCTTAGTGGAGCGAGTAGAGGGTAATCTGTTGGCGGCAAAGCAAGAGATCGATAAGCTCGCGATACTGTATCCGGATTGTGCAGTGGGGCCGCGTGAGGTACTTGCAAGTGTCACTGATAGTTCGCGCTACACTATTATTGATCTGATTGATGCGGCGCTCAACAGTGAAACAAGCCGTGCCATGAAAGTGCTGGACGGTTTGCGAGCTGCCGGAGATTCGCCAGTGTTAATTTGCTGGCATCTTGGTAGCGAAGTGCGCAAAATAAATTCGGTGCTGAGTCGCATGGATCAAGGTGAAGCGGTAGCGCAAGCGATGTTCAAGTCTGGCGTTTGGAAAAACAAGCATGCGCTGGTGGGTAAGATTATCCGTGAACGCAAACGCGTATTCTGGTTGCGGGCCAGTGCAGATTGCAGCTACCTGGATTTATTGTCTAAAGGCATGGCCGGTGGAGATCTATGGGCCGAAATTGCGGGCTTTGTCACTCGTTTAAGTGGTTCGCGCTGGCCATTGATGCGCGTTAGTGATATCAATTAACTCCTGCGTGTTAGCGTTCTTTGTTCAGTAACTTTCTACACAAAAATGAATAAAAAAATCGAACTGTCAGTTCAGGACACTATGCAATCACTGGGAGCTCGTGCCCGTGCGGTTAGCCAGGAGGTAGCCAATGCTGATGGCCAAACGAAAAACCGTGCACTGAATGCAATTGCGGATGCCTTGCTTGAATCTCAAGCCACTCTTGTAGCCGAGAATAAAAAAGATATGCAGGCGGGTATAGCATCAGGTCTGTCAGATGCGTTACTGGATCGACTGGAATTGACGCCAGCCAGAATCGAAGCAATGGCCAATGGTCTGCGGCAGATTGCCGCACTGCCAGAACCGATTGGTGAAATAAGTGATTTAAAGTACCAGCCTTCCGGTCTGCAGATCGGAAAAATGCGGGTGCCTATCGGTGTGATAGGTATTATTTATGAATCACGACCGAATGTAACCGCTGATGCTGCGGCTATTTGTTTGAAGTCTGGAAACGCGACTATTTTGCGTGGCGGTTCGGAAGCAATCAATTCCAACAAAGCCATAGTGGCTTGCGTACAGCATGGACTCAAAGCCGCAGGCTTGTCAGAAGAAGTGGTTCAGTTTGTGGAAACCACTGATCGCGATGCAGTACGGGAGTTAATACAGATGCAGGAATATGTGGATGTTGTTATTCCACGCGGTGGTAAAGGTCTGGTGCAACGTATTAGTGAAGATGCTCGGGTACCGGTTATCAAGCATCTGGAAGGGCTGTGCCATATATATATCGATGAATTTGCAGACTCGGAAATGGCAGTCAATGTAGCGTTTAATGCCAAAACCTATCGCTATGGAATTTGCGGAGCAATGGAGACTCTGCTGGTTTCTGAAGCAATCGCTGCGAAGGTTTTGCCAGCGCTAAATGAAAAACTACAGGAGAAAGGTGTTGAGGTACGTGTCTGTCAAAAGACTAAATCTCTTTTGCCTGACGTGATGGCTAATGCAACGGATGCCACAGAACAGGACTGGGCAACAGAATATTTAGCGCCGGTGTTGTCCATTAAAACGGTAGATTCAATGAACGAAGCGATGGCGCATATTAAAAGATATGGATCTGGCCATACCGATGCGATTATCACTGGCAACCTGGATCGTGCCCGGCTTTTTACCCGGCAGGTTGATTCAAGTTCTGTGATGGTGAATGCGTCAACCTGCTTTGCTGATGGTTTTGAGTATGGTCTTGGTGCCGAGATCGGTATCAGCACAGACCGACTGCATGTTCGTGGCCCGGTCGGGGTCGAAGGACTGACCACACAAAAGTTTGTTGTGTTCGGTGAAGGGTCAGTTCGTTGAGTAGTGAGGTGTCCGGGTTTAGAGGCTATCGGGTAGGCAAAGGCATCGGCCTTTGACTGAAGTGATCCGCAAGATCGGTGTCTATGGTGGTTCGTTCGATCCGGTACACTTTGGGCACCTGCGCACAGCCCTTGAGGTGGTGCAGCAATTAAATCTCGATCAGCTGAGGTTTATTCCGGCCGGGGATCCGCCGCACAAAGAAAGGCCCCGTGTCAGTGCCGCTGATCGAATCGCTATGCTGGAGATTGCCATAGCCGATAGTCCCGGCCTGATGGTCGATAAGCGTGAAATTGAGCAGCCGAGCCTCTCATATACTATAGATACACTAAATTCGCTGCATAATGACCTTCCGGATTCCGAGTTGACGTTGATCATCGGAACAGACCAATTCAGTGTCTTTGATACCTGGCACCGCTGGCAGGAGCTGTTGCAGCGGGTGCATGTGGCGGTGATGCAGCGCCCGGGAGAGCAATTGTCCGATGTGGCGAAAGGGCTTCTGGCCGGCGAAAATGCGGCAGGAATTACCTTGTGTCAGGTTACCCAGCTGGATATTTCATCCACAATGATCCGACACGATTTACAACAGGGAACCGACATCCGGTTTTTGGTACCCTATGCTGTCAGGCAGTACATTGACGACCACCAACTCTACACAGGCTCTGCGCATTGAACGCACTGGATTTACAAAAGCTGACGGTTGAATCTCTGGAAGAAATGAAAGGCCAGGACATCACTGTTCTCGACGTTTCTGATCGCACCTCGGTTACCGACTGGATGATCGTAGTGACCGGTACATCGGCGCGACATGTGAAATCGCTCGCGAATGAAGTGGTAGAAAAATCAAAACAGGCAGGGGTCAGGCCGCTGGGTGTTGAGGGTGAATCAGATGGCAACTGGATACTGGTTGATCTGGGCGATGTGCTGGCCCACGTGATGACCAAAGACAGTCGCGAGTTCTACGCACTTGAAAAGCTATGGGATGTCACTTCATCGGAAGACGATCAGGTGGTTGTCTGATTGCCGGTTAGTGTTGGCGGTATTGTCCCAGGCACCAGCCACTGTGAACCCTAAGCAGTTCGAATCAACCGGTTATGAGTAGCCTTTCTCTCTGATGGAAATAACCCTGATTGCGATCGGTACCAAAATGCCTGACTGGGTTGAGTCAGGGTATGCCGAATATGCAAAACGATTGGGGCGCGATTGGACGCTCACTTTAAAGGCTATCCCTTCCCCGAGACGCAGTAAATCTGAAGACAGTGTATCGGTGGGTAAAAAAGAAGCCGAGCTGCTGCTTGCGGCAATTCCAAAGGGCGCCTATGCCATTGCACTTGATGAGCGCGGTAAACTGCAAAGCACCCGCTCTATTGCTGACAAGATGCAAGAGCTAAGTGAATCATCCCGGTCACTGGCTCTGTTAATCGGTGGTGCAGACGGTTTAGCTGATCGGGTAATACAGCAGTGCAATGAAAAATGGTCCTTGTCGCATCTGACATTTCCGCATGCAATGGTCCGGGTAATCGTTGCAGAGCAGATCTATAGAGCCGCGAGTCTGCTAAACAATCACCCGTATCACCGAGAGTAGCGATGAAGCCGATATTGGTACTTGCTTCATCTTCAGCACAACGAAAAGCGCTTTTGCAGCAAATCGGTATTGATCCATTGTGCATTGCCGCGGCGATCGATGAAACACCGCAAACTAATGAGCGCGCAAGTGACTATGTTCAAAGGCTGGCCATAGAAAAGTGCAACGTAGTTTTTGAGCAGAAACCACAGGCGATTGTGGTTGCGGCAGACACGACCATCTCGGTGGATGACAAAATTATCGGTAAGCCGGAAAATCTGGCTGAATGTATAGATACGTTGTCCTTGCTCTCGGATGCCACACACAAGGTTTTTACCGGAGTAGCGGTTGCCTCAAATAGTGAGCTGCGAACTTTCGTTTGTGAGACGCTGGTAGATTTCAGGCCTATAAGCAAAGACGAAATGAAAGCTTACTGGAACACAGGGGAGCCGCTTGGCAAAGCCGGTAGCTACGGTATTCAGGGCAGTGGAGCGATATTTGTTCGTGCACTTCATGGCTCCTACAGCAATGTGGTTGGCTTACCTTTGCACGAAGTATCGGAGCAGCTGCGTTTTTTTGGTTACCCGGTTCTCGATCTGTTGTAAATGCCGGTTCCATTGGCACCCCTGTTGGCTCAGGCATCTTATGTCCCGCCCCTTTTCGAGCTCGCTCAAAACTGTCCCTATTGCCTGTGTTGCTGGCACTCGTGCAGATGGCCAGAGCACTTTTCAGTGCACCCGGTCCGGTACTGGGGCTTTTAGTGGGGTAAATGAGAGAGTCTGGATCGGTATCCCTATGGCTGTTAGTGCTGTTTTTGGGTATCGACACAGATAAACCTGACACTGGCCGTAGGCATGTCTGTTCAAACCACTTATCATGCGGTATGTCTGAAGAAATCCTGATAAATATCACGCCGCAGGAAACTCGTGTGGCCACTGTCGAAAACGGTGTGCTCACCGAAGTCTGCATAGAACGCCGGGCAAAGACCACGCTGGTCGGCAATGTCTATATGGGAAAAGT
>CAZQKJ010000227.1:0-6173 GCA_964593315.1 uncultured Granulosicoccaceae bacterium | reverse complement strand
GAGCTCCTCTCTGGTCTCGTGGGCTCGGAGATGTGTATAAGAGACCTGGTGACACGGTACGGTGGCTCTACGACACCTGACTTACGCACACAAAGTGCTATCAGTGAGAAATGTTTAATAGCTATTGTGATTTCGTAGTCACAACCCTGTGAGCTCGAGCCGATGTATTAAGCCAGGGCATTAAATTAGGGTATAAAGTTAGGGCTTTAACCTGAGGCGCTACGTTGTGGTAAATTATATTTTACTAGATAGTGCCATGATTCAAGCTCTGGTCAAGATTTCGTTAAGGCCGCTGGTAAGAGTTTTACCGTGTTTCATTGGAAAAGCTGACTGATACCAATTACTGGGTGTGTACTTATGTACCTTGAGTCTAAAATTAAGAGTGAGTCTGAGCTTGTTTCGCACTACAAAGCTGCTAAACCGAACTCACTGGCAAAAGAGGTTGATTATCTAACATCTGATTATCGTCGGTGGATCGAACATGCACCTTTTATGGCGGTAGCTTCGCAAGGCGAGGGTGGTCTGGATTGTTCTCCGCGTGGTGATAAAGCAGGTGACCTGGTTCGTGTACTTGATGATAAAACGATTGCTTTTCCAGACTGGAGTGGTAACAACCGGCTCGATACGCTGCGAAACATTGTCAATGATCCACGCATTTCATTATTGTTTCTAATCCCGGGCATTAATGAATCCGTGCGGGTGATCGGCGAAGCGTTTGTGGTAACCGACGAAGCGTTAAAGCAGAGTTTCGCTGTTAAGGAAGATATAACGGCTACAGTAGTAGTGGTAGATGTGCAGTCAGTCTATTTTCAATGTGGTAAAGCATTGAAGAGATCAGGTCTGTGGCAGGCAGATACATTTGTAGATGCCGGTAAAGTACCGACAGCTGCCGACATGATAAAGTCTGCCTCCAGTTGAGCGGGGGTATCTGAGTTTCTATAGTTAAATCGAAGTAGTCAATGTGCTATTGCCTATCAAGGTTCCGTGTTTATTGATGACCTTTTGACTTATTGAATTGTGAAACCAGAGCAGTGGCAGGGTTGCCTAGCATTCCTGCGCCGAGTCGGGTAATAAAACGATTCATGAAGCCAATAGATGTTACTGGTTCAAAAAAAGTATCACGCAGGAATGGAAGCAAGCTTGAGTTTGACTGGTAAAACGGTGTTAGAAGATAACTTACGGTCTGATAGGTTGATACGTGCGCTCGACGAAGCCTGGTATAGCGCTTTAGCGCCTGTTGCAGATTAGTTCGATTCTCTGTCAGTGCGATAGCTAGTGCAAGCCCGTCAAGGAGTGCCATATTTGCACCCTGCCCAAGTTGCGGGCTGGTTGCGTGAGCTGTATCTCCAATGAACACCACTCCGTCCTTATATGGAGGTTTTAAGGTATGGTGTGAGTAAGCGGCATACGTGAGTTGATTGATATCTGTAATCTGTGCAACCAAAGGCTCTGTCTCTGGCCACAGCGTGGTCATTTCTTTTTTCCAGACGTGTAAGCCACTCTCTCGCCATTGATTTAGATTTTTTCCCTCGATACTATAAAACAAAGTGGCCAGTTGATTCTCGCCAGATTCTTCTTGATGGTTTGGCATATGAGCTGGCTCTGCTAAAGTGCCGCACGGCAGAACCCCGATCATTTTTCTAGCACCTACATATCTTTGCTCAAGTGTCGTAGGTAGGAAACTGTGTAGCAGTACGGTTGTCCACAGCGCGCCGAAAGAGAGATCGGATTTTGATAGCTGTGGGAATGTTGCCTGTAAAACAGATGAGTTTGCTCCGCTGGCGTCGATAACGAGGTCAAATTCGGTGCTGTATGCCGCATTGTTTTTTGTTACCAGGCGTAGTGCTTGGTTTTGCAGTACTTCGGTACGCAGTACGTGGCAGTTTGTCTCAATGGGTATGCGCCGTGTAGTCACAGCGTCGTATAAAATGTGGAATAACGCGGACCGGTGTATAGCCACACCATACAGATCCTCCGCTAGTGCGCGGTATTGGATGTCGAGTACAGTCTTGCCGTCAGGTGCGAGTTTGCCTGACATGCGGTCGATTCTTTGACCGAGTGATTCGGCTTTAGCGCGAAGCCCGATAGCTTCGAGCATTGCCAACCCGGTTGGCTGAAGAACTAACCCTGAACCTACTGGTGCGGGTTCTGTGAATTTTTCAAACAGGCTGACATCAAAGTGATTGTCGTGCAGAGCAGATGCTGCAAACAAACCAGCTGGACCACAACCAATGATTGCTATGCGCATAGAAAGTTTTAAATAATAGCTGAGAGCTTAGGCCACCATTTTAACGGCGACGGGCGTTATTGATCCGGAATATTTCCCGCCAGAATATCTGTAAGCAAGCCGCTGGCCCTTGCAGCTTCCAGATCATCGCTGCCACCAATGTGATAACCATCAATAAAAATTTGTGGCACGGTGGTTCTGTTGG
Organism: uncultured Granulosicoccaceae bacterium; assembly: GCA_964593315.1. Lineage (GTDB taxonomy): Bacteria > Pseudomonadota > Gammaproteobacteria > Granulosicoccales > Granulosicoccaceae. The sequence goes on along the minus strand of CAZQKJ010000227.1, from coordinate 3,741 downwards.
AACGCTCTATCATCTCTGCGCGACGAGATCTGCTAAACGTAATTTCGATAGTTTTATAACTCACGCCTAAAGAATCGAGAGTTTGTTTAGCCCGGCTGCAGTATGGGCATAACATCTTGCTATAAATTTCAACTGAAGGCATAGGACGGGTTTTAATTACGTGTGGGTAAGCATGTCTATGTTGAAGTGTACACAATCCAGACAGCGGTAGCACTAGTCATCGGTATAACTATTTGTATAAAAACGAACACTCTCAAATTCCCTCGGTCAGTTGAAGGCGTAGTACGGGTTTCAAGATGTTTGAGATTGACAAGCTCTATTTGGGTGAGAAAAAATGACTGTTAAAAAAATCCCTCGCGATTCCTCTCTTCTTGCAGTTTCTGTTGCTCTGGCAATATCGCAAATACTTGTGCTCTATATATTGGGTTCCACAAGCACTAACGGTGTTGTCCCGAATTTTGCACAGACGAAGCAATTGGCTGTTCATAGAGTGCAGAGCTAACAGCTCAATGGCAACATAGGCAATCCGTCAATCTGTGGCGCCTCAATAGACGGCTTTGCATCGAGAAATGGCGCTCGGTGATTGAAGGTGTAATGAAGAGTGCGAGCGCGGCTGGTCAGTTGACTTCTTTGTCGATAGATGACTTTACACACGCTTATTCTCCGATACAACGGGTTGGATAGACTGAACCGTTTCCGAGTCAGCGTTGCGAATGAGATGTAGTTCACCGAATAATTCTGCGAGGTTCGCAATTTCGTTTGTTCATTGACGCTACACAGACTTAACTCGTTTTCAGGGTCTGCATGTTGCTGGAGGCTTGATTCTAGCTGGCAGCTATCTGAAGCCCGGCTTGACGAGTTTAGCGCATGCGCAGGGAATTCTATCAACTACGTATAGTTGGTGAAAATCTATCTCATGTGAGGCAACCTCGGCTCGTCGGTTTGTCAATAGTTCCTGCCATTTAAGTGAAATCAAAGTTAGCTCAAAGCACCAGGGTATCTATGTTCTTGGCATCGACCGGATTGTCCTCCGCCTCTTTTCGCAGATTGATGCTTCCTGTCGGACTGGTTGCAATGGTTGCCATTGTCAGTTGTGACAGCGGAGTGAAAATTGAAGGCTCCGACTCTGATGGTTCAACTGATTCGATCATTGAAAACCCTGTTGTCGAAATTACTGATATAAACCAGGACGGTCGTATCGACGATTTCGACTTATCCAGTCGGCCCGAGGCGTTCATACCTTTTGTACCGCCACTGGAGTTGGGCTTTGCTCATCCTGCAGATGAGAATATACAGCTAGGTCGTTGGGGTGAGGTGATTGATTGGCCACAAGTGCCAACCGGGGCTGCCAATCTACCCGATGGTAGAATTGTTACCTGGTCTTCAACCCAGCTTGATGATTTTGGCGGTAGTACGCCGTTTGCTCATGGGTCTATTTTTGATCCTGCTGACAATTCATTCGTTGATGCTACCAATCCTGCTCACAACATGTTTTGCAGTGGTCTGGCGATGCTGCCTGATGGTGAAATATTCAGTAACGGTGGCGGCAAGGTTATAACGACAACCAGTATATTCGACAACGATGCCTGGTCACTTGACACACCCATGGTGACACCTCGCTGGTACCCTAATAGTACCTTACTGCCGAGTGGGCAGGTTCTTACAGCGCTTGGTGCGAACAGTTTAAGTGTTCCGGAAATATGGACGGCGGGTCAGGGCTGGAATCTTATGCCTAACATTGATATGCCTATCATAACCAACGATACGACGGCACCCGGTAATAGCAGGGACTGGTTTCCTGCTTTGAGTGTAGCGCCGGATGGCAGTGTATTTCATGCGGGTCCAACCAGCCAGTTGTTATCATTTGATCTGGCAGAAACTAATGGTGTTACCAGTCATGGCAGCCGTGAAACAGGCGATAAACACCGGTTGTACAACACCACAGTTATGTACGATATCGGTAAGATACTGGTGGCCGGAGGTGGCGAGCCTGCAGAGAGTTCTGCTTTAACTATTGATCTGAATGCAGGTGCCCCGTCTGTTGCTGCTACTAACTCGCTAAACTTTGCTCGCTCCATGCAAAATAGTGTGGTTCTTCCTAACGGCGAGGTCATCGTTATTGGTGGAACATCAGCAGGTGAACAATTCAGTGATGAAGGCACCACTCTGGTGCCTGAAATCTGGAACCCTGATACTGGCGTGTGGCGTACGGTAGCTCCGCATGAAAAGCCGCGTAACTATCATTCTACAGCTTTGCTAATGAAAGATGGTCGAGTGGCTGCTATGGGCGGTGGCTTGTGCGGCAACTGTGCTATCAATCAGCGCAATGGTGAGATCTACGAGCCTCCGTATTTATTTGAATCTACCGGTGTGTTGGCAGCAAGGCCTGCGATCACCCAGGCTGCAGCAGAAGCGAATGCAGGCGACAGTTTAACTGTGGCAGCATCGGGTAACATAACGGCATTCAATATGGTACGGCTGGTTGCCTTAACGCACCACCATACGGCTGACCAACGATTTATTCCGCTGGATTTTCAGAGCTCGGGCGCTGGAAGCTACTCAGTTAACCTGCCGTCCAATGCCAACGTATTACTGCCTGGCTATTACTGGATATTTGCCTTAAACGAAAACGGTGTGCCGTCAGTGGGACACAGTATTAAAATAAACGTCACTGCCCCGGAAGTAGATGGAGCACCTGGTGTAATTACTCCTGAGAACCTGACGGGTGATGAAGTTTTATATGAGTACTTCGAAGGTGAATGGGATGAACTGCCGAATTTTGATGCACTCACCCCGGTGCTAACTGGAACCCAGTCTTCTATTTCGCTAGAGCCTGCCATCAGTGATGATTTTTTTGCGTTTCGATTTACCACTCAGATTGAACTTTCAACTGCAGGTGAATATACGTTCCTGCTATCATCAGATGATGGCAGTTCGCTTGAGATTAACGGACAAACCATCGTAACCTATGACGGTCTTCACGCCGCGTCAGAGACCAGAATCGGGAATGTTACACTGACCGCAGGACTGCACAATGTCGTTGTCACGTACTTTGAAAAAACCGGTGGCGAAGCCTTATTACTCGATATTCTCGGTCCGGAGATTGTCCGTCAACCCATTTCAAATCTGGTAGCTACCTCGCAGGGAACTAACCGTGATCAGGGCGAGATTATTCCGAGCCCGGTTGAAGATGACGTGCTCTATGAGTACTACGAAGGCGAGTGGAATAGCTTGCCGAACTTTGACTCACTGACACCGGTAATAACAGGTCGGCTACCCGAGATATCTCTCGCACCCGCAACCCGTGACGACTTTTACGCTTTTCGGTATACCACACAAATAGAACTACCTGCTACAGGAGCCTATACGTTCTATCTCAAATCCGACGATGGTAGCGAGTTGATGGTCAATGGTCAGACAGTGGTGAATCATGACGGGTTGCATAACGCCAGGGCAACCAAGTCTGGTACTGTCAATCTCGCGGCAGGGGTACACGGAATTGTCGTGACCTTTTTTGAGAAAACAGGGTCGGACTCACTGCTTGTGCAGGTAGAAGGACCTCAGGTTGCTCGCCAGGCACTGTCTAATCTTGTGAGCTTGTCACAGGTGCCTGTTAATCCAGTAGTTCCCGTAGTTCCAGTAGTTCCAGTAGTTCCAGTAGTTCCCGTAGTTCCTGTAGAACCGGTTGCACCGGCTGATAGTGGTGTGTTCTATGAGTACTTCGAGGGTGATTGGAACTTA
>CAZQKJ010000226.1:0-6198 GCA_964593315.1 uncultured Granulosicoccaceae bacterium | reverse complement strand
GCCGCCGGAGTAACTCCGACACCAAAAAAGAATATTGCCGGAATCAAATAAACAAACGCCGGCATGGTTTGCATGGTGTCCAGAATGGGTCGAATAAAAGAATCAAAGCGATCACTCTGTGACGCCACTATGCCCAGTAACACGCCAAGTATTGCGGAAAACGCCACGGAGACTGCCATGAGACTGAGGGTGGACATCGCCTCGTACCACATATCGACCATGCCCCAGAACATAACCCCTATAAATGTCAGCAACCCGAGGCGTAACCCACCATACGCCAGAGCTGGCAGCACCAGGATCAGCAGCACGACTGTCCACGGCAGTTCCCACAAGGTTTCTTCCAGCCATTCAAGCGGCACCTTGACCACTTCAGCAATTGCGCGGGTGTAGACTTTTAGGTTGGCTTCAAGCCAGGTTCGAGCTTCATTGACCCAGTCGGCAAATGGAAAAGCATCGATGATAGTTTGTGGAAACGGAAACTTGTTCGCAGCAGCGAAATACACAGCAATCGAGAGCAGCAGACCGAGAATGGTGAAAACCGGAATAGTCAGATTGTGACCGCGAAAGGAGATCAGCCCCTTTTTTAGCGGGGTGCTGGTTGGTGTGTCTGAATGTGGCGAGCTGGCGATAGTAATAGTTATTCCGGCGTTGCTGTAGCGTTTCATATTACGGTTGGCAGGTGGATCAGGCAATCCCAGCGGCGACCTGAGTCAGGTAACTGGCTAAATTTAGGGTGGACACACACTCGGCAGCCCGCGGTTAGTTTGGTAGTCTGTATAAATCGGCATCCCCAAGTGCCTAGAGACGACTGGAATGGCTGAAGCACCCAAAATACGCTGTAACTCGATCTGGAAGCTATTTGGCCCGCGTGAGCAAAGCACACTCGCAAAAATTGATCGCAGCCATTCGCGAGCTCAAATCCAGCAAGATACCGGGCATGTGGTAGCGGTCAGGGATGTCAGCTTCTCGGTGCAGGAGGGTGAGACATTTGTTGTTATGGGCTTGTCCGGGTCCGGTAAGTCAACTCTGGTGCGCTGCCTTTCGCGTTTGATTGACCCGACTGACGGTCAGGTGTTGATTGACAATCAAGACATCACCACGGTAACGCAGAGTGAACTTAAAGATCTGCGCCGTCATAAAATGGCCATGGTGTTTCAACATTTTGGCTTGTTTCCGCATCGTACCGTGCTGGACAATGTGGCCTATGGTCTTGAAGTACGTGGCGAGAAGCGACAGGCCAGACTGGAAAAGGCGATGGAGTTTATCGATCTGGTGGGGCTCGATGGATGGGCTGAACACTACCCGCGTGAGTTATCCGGTGGGATGCAGCAACGTGTCGGGCTGGCCCGCGCAATGGCCGTAGAGCCGGAGATATTGTTGTTTGATGAACCGTTCTCTGCACTTGACCCGTTGATCCGTCGTGAAATGCAGGATGAACTGTTAGGTCTTCAGGCAAAGCTTAAAAAAACCATGGTGTTTATCACCCACGATTTTGCCGAAGCCATAAAAATGGGTGACAACATCATGATCATGCGTGACGGTGCAATATCGCAAATGGGCACACCGGAAGAGATTGTCGCCAACCCCGCAGACAAATATGTTGCGGACTTTACTGAAGATGTTCCGCGCTACAAAGTGCTGTCTGCCGGTAAAGTGATGAAACCTTTAAATGGTCAGGTACTCGATAGCAACGCACCGTCGGTGCCTGCAACTGCAAAGATAGAGAGCCTGATTGATCTGGTAGCAGACACTGATCAGCCCCTTACCGTGGTAGATGGTCAGGGAGCGGCGCTCGGAACCGTTGATCGATCCATCGTAATGAAATCCATGCAGGGCAGTATGTAGCTCACTAACGAGGGAATTATTGTGCAGAGCAAAACACAGAGTCTGACTGACTATGCGAAGCCGCTTAATGACTATGCGAAGCCGCTGGTAGAGTCACCGCAAGAATCTTATACGCTGCCGTCCTATGTGTACACAGACCCTGAAGTCTATGAGCTTGAGAAAGAAAAGATCTTCTATCGCAGTTGGCAGTTTGTGGCGCACAAGACTTCGTTTACAAAGCCCGGAGACTACGTCACAGTAAAAATTTGTGATCAGAATTTGTTCGTCATGATGGGTAAAGATGATGAACTGCGCGCGTTTTATAATGTCTGTCAGCATCGTGCCCATGAGTTGCTGCCTGAAGGTAGTGGCAACGTGAAAAGTGTCATCGTGTGCCCCTACCATGCCTGGGCTTTTGAAAGAGAAGGTGAGCTGCGTGGAGCACCCCGATCACAAAACCGTCCGGGTTTTAACAAGGCGGATTATTCTTTAAAGCAGGTCCGACTGGAAGTTTTCCTGAACTGCATTTTTATTAATCTTGATGATAACGCCACACCGTTGAAGGCGCTTGCATCTGATCTTGAAGCGGATATTCGTATGCGCGTGCCATACTTTGATAACCTTAAATCATCGGCACAAGGTCTATTGGGTGAATCACGTATAAACGCTGGCTGGAAAGTCGTCGTCGATAATTATGTTGAATGTTACCACTGTGATCATGCGCATAAAGCCTTTGCCAACCTGATCTGTATGGACACGTACCAGCACGATACCTTTGGATTATGGTCGCGCCAGATAGGCGGTGATATTAGAGTAGACAATACAGCGTATAAACTCGATGCCGATGCGCCGGTCATGAGTTCACTATTCTGGTATCTGTGGCCAAACACCACTTTTAATATATTGCCAGGTTCAGAAGAGGTAAATATTTCTGCGATCAGACCGGCAGGCCTTGAGGCCTGTGACTTTACCGGCCCATCGCTTAGTACCACAGCCGAGTTTGATAGTGACCGTGCGGACTACACCGCAGATGTGCTTGTACCGGAAGATATTGCACTTTGCGAAAGCGTACAGCGGGGTTTAAAGTCCAAAGGTTATTCACAAGGTCCTTTGATTGTGGACGATGAAAGATCTGGTCGTGGTGAGCATGCTATTCATCACTTTCACCGGCTTGTGCAGAAAACGCTGGGTGACTAGGTTTGCTGATTTAATATCGGTATCCAGGTTGGTATTAAAACCAAAACCGATAAACATTCTATGAGTGGCCCGCTAGTCGGTCTCACCGTATTAGAAATGGCCGCCATAGGCCCGGTGCCACTGGCGGGGCAACTGATGGCGGATCTCGGTGCGGCAGTTATCGTTATCGATAAGAACAGTCAGCACGTTCCATCTGATGACATCAACCGGCGCAACAAAAAATCCATCGCACTGAATCTTAAGAGTAATCAGGGACGTGATATTTTTCTAAAGCTTGTAGCCAGGGCAGACGGGCTGATAGAAGGCTTCCGACCGGGTGTAATGGAAAAGCTGGGCATTGGACCTGCCGATTGCGAGATCATTAATCCAAAACTTGTGTACGGGCGTATGACTGGCTGGGGCCAGACCGGTCCATTAGCCACAACCGCCGGGCACGATATCAATTATCTTGCTATCACCGGCGCGCTGCATGCTATAGGCAGGAGTGGTGAACCTCCGGTCCCGCCACTCAATTTGGTTGCCGACTATGCCGGTGGTGCGATGTTCTTGTTGAGTGGCTTGTTAGCAGCACTACATGAGCGACAACAATCAGGTAGAGGACAGGTTATTGATGCCGCCATGATTGACGGTGTGCCTGCCATGATGGGATTTATTCAGAACCTTTACCGCCAGGATCAGTGGCTGCCTGAAAGACAAAGTAATATGCTGGACGGAGGCGCGCCGTACTACCGATGTTATGAAACAGCAGATCACAAGTACATTGCGGTTGGTGCTATTGAAGCGCCATTTTTTGCACAACTGTTAAAGCTTGCAGAACTACCGGAAGCAGATATAGCCAGGCAGAATGATCGTGCCGAGTGGCCTGAAATGCATCAGCGTTACGAGCAGCATTTTAAATTAAAAACTCGTGATGAATGGATGCAGATCTTTGTGGGCTCTGATGCCTGTGTCTCACCGGTATTAAGCTTTGAAGAAGCCCCCTCACATGAACACAATCAACAAAGGCAGGTTTTTAAAAACACTGAGTTTGAAGCCATGCCAGCACCGCGCTTTGATCGAACACCCGCCGTGAGTCCGGGAACACCGGCAACCGCAGGTGGTGATACAGAAGAGCTGTTGAGTGATCTCGGATACGATGCGGCACAGTTAGCCAAGCTGCGCGAGTCCGGTGTGGTGACCTGAACATCAGTGACAGGTTTTTAGGCTGGTGCTATTTCATTGTTGCATACAGGTGCTTGTTGAAATCTGTATAACTTATGTCTTTATGAACAAGAAAATCCTGCATTTTTTCATGTAACAGTGGCAGCTTGTGAAACGGCACACCGGGGTATACATGATGCTCTGTATGAAAAGGCATGTTCCAGGTAAACCACCGTACCACCGGGTTGCTGATTACCGTTCTGGTATTGTGGAACATATCTTCATTGTTCTCGCACAAGGTATGTTCTGCCAGCAGATACAAACGCAAAAAAGGCTGCCCTATCCACAATGGCACCAACCAGACCCACAGTAAGAGAGAGGACTTAAGCCAGACGCTTGCAATGATCAATATCGAGTACGACAGCAGCATGACTCGCACTTCATTGACCACTGATGACTTGGCTTTCTCCGGTACGAAACTGTCCAGGTTCCTGCCGATAAAGACTTGACAAAAAATCAGGAACAGAGATTTGTACAGCGGCAGTCCGGATATATGCAACAGCCATTGCACACGGGTGGCGGGCTTTGCAGTTGCAAGTTCCGGGTCCTTGCCTTCTATCTGTGTATAGCGATGATGATCACGGTGAAAGTAGCGGAACCATTCGCACGGCAGGAACAATATAAACCCGCAAACTGAACCGATGATTCTGTTTATTCTGCGGGTTCGAAACGGCGTATCGTGAATACACTCGTGCAGCAGATGAAACAGGCTAATGAGTAGTAAGCCTTGCACGGGTACAAGTACGGGCCAGATTGAACTGCCGCTGACCAGGCCGCTTGTGACCAACGAAATCATGCCTGTCAGAAGCAGAAGGCGCACCACAGCATTCGCATTGGTTTTTGCGGTCAGATGGTTGCGATCTTCAGGGGAGAGATCGCGTAAAAAATCACGATGCATCATTATGGGTTGGATTCACTTTATATTCCCGGTAGGATATTTTTCGGTGATGTAAAACTATCGATCGATTGTTATCATAGCCTGCAGCGACGTTATTTATAGGTTATTTGTACGCCGAGTACAGAGTGAAATTCCGACTCGCGAACCAAATTGCACGGATACTGAATGCTAAGTTCTGTATCAGCCGTTGCGGTTTCAGCCAGTGTCATATTCTATTATATTCGCCCCGGTGATTGCCAAATATGAGCCAACGATCTATTCCCGCAATGCTAATGCGTGGTGGCACCTCGAAAGGGGTGTACTTTCATGCACGTGATCTGCCCGCCGATCAGACAACACTGGATGCTGTATTGTTGCGGCTCATGGGGTCTCCCGACACGCGTCAGATTGACGGACTCGGCGGGGCCACTACCGTGACCAGTAAAATTGCTATCGTATCATTGAGTGAACACCCGGATGCACACATTGACTATCTGTTTGCTCAGGTCGATATCACACAACAAGTGGTTGACTGGGCGCCCACCTGTGGCAACCTGTTATCTGGTGTCGGTCCCTTTGCCATTGAAGAAGGGCTTATTGAAGCAAGTTCCGGCACCACTGAGCTCGTGGTGCGAAACGTAAACACCGGAAGCTTTATCGATGCAGTGATTGAAACTCCGGACGGTAAGGTGAATTACGACGGCAACTGCGCTATTGACGGTGTACCTGGTACGGCAGCACCGGTCGATCTGCGATTTCGTGAAATCATGGGGTCGAAAACCGGTGCACTTTTCCCCACTGGCAACCGCACTGATGTGATTGATGGAATCACCGCCACCTGTATTGACGTTGCCATGCCGCTTGTCATGGTTCGAGCCACAGATATGGGTATATCGGGCTATGAATCCAATACAGAGCTTGATAGCAACAAAAGCCTGGCTGAGCATCTGCATACTATTCGACTACTCGCAGGTGAGTTAATGGGGCTCGGCGATGTTACTGATAAAGTGATACCAAAGTTTGTCATGGTAGCGCCACCTGCCAAGGGCGGGCATCTTGCCTCACGCTACTTTACACCGTCACAGTGTCATCCGGCCTAT
>CAZQKJ010000225.1:0-6211 GCA_964593315.1 uncultured Granulosicoccaceae bacterium | reverse complement strand
CAGCAAATACAAATGTTTTACCAAGCCCTGACACTTTCAGATCAGTGTTGCCTGTACGGAGCGCCAGTTGCTCATCGGCTTTGCCAAGGCCCATACCGACAAAGTCTGAAATGATTGTCGCCAGAATGTAGCCAACATAGCCGACTATACCTGCGCCAATAATATTGGGTATGTAGCCAACAAATTGGTTGGCCATGCCTTTAAGCGGGTCGAGAACGTCCGTCAAACCCATCTTTGCCAGCACTGTGATCAGTACAAACAACACGATCAGGTAGTAGACCAGCATAGCGATTGGAGTTGCCAGGTCAGTTACCGAGCCATCCGGATTGGTTCGGTTTAACGCGCTCACATTGCCGAGGAATTTTTGTACCACGCCGCGGATGAATTTTGCCAAGAGTAAACCGACGACCAGAATAACCAGTGCGATTAAAATAGGGCCGATCTTATCGCCAAAAGGGATTGAGCTGAGAAAGCCTGAGGCCGAGTCGTTCATAATTTGCTCCAGAGGGTAGGTTGCTGGAGACAGGGTATTGATCAATGTGTAAGGATGTTGTAACAGGTTGTTAACTAAGGGCTTTACTTAAAGCCCTGTAATCAACCGCTTTTCCTACGTTCTGGCCTTATCAGCCCAGGAATAGACAAATTGTCAGCGCATATCTGGCATTTGAACTAAAGTTGACCCAAAACTTGCAGAAATGTACATATAAAGATATCTTTATATACTAATTTCAAGAATTCGGAATTCCTTTGGATCAACTTCTCAGTGGGCTGCGTGCCGTCGGTGAACCGACGCGATTGCGACTAGTAGCGCTATGTGCTCACGGTGAGCTTAGCGTCAGTGAGCTCACTCAAATTCTCGGTCAAAGCCAACCACGTGTATCGCGTCACCTGAAGTTGCTGGTGGAAGCGGGTTTGCTCGAGCGATTCCGCGAGGGTGCTGCAGTGTACTACCGTATTGCAGATCGAACCGAACAATCCTACCTGGCGCGAACCATTGTCGATCTGCTACCGGCAGATGATTCGGAGCTTAATCGCGATCTGCAAAGGCTGGATCAGGTTAAGCAGAAGCGTGCTGATCTTGCACGTGCCTATTTTAGTGAGAACGCTGCAAGATGGGGTGAGATACGTGCGCTGCATGTGCCTGAGGCTCAGCTTGAAAAAGAATTTATCAAGCTGGTCGGGAAAAAAGTGGTCAACGACTTTCTGGACATAGGCACTGGTACTGGCAGGATACTCGAGCTGATGGCGAGCCAGGTCGAGCGCGGCATGGGTATCGATGTGTCATCCGAAATGCTGACCGTGGCTCGTGCCAATCTGGAGAAAGCCAATCTCCGTAACGTACATGTGCGTCAGGGTGATATGTACAACATGCCGGTGGACGATGAGTCGGTCGATTTGGCGGCACTGCATCTTGTACTTCACTATAGCGATGATCCCGCCCAGGTTATCGAGGAAGCAGCCAGAGTGTTACGCCCGAATGGTCGATTGGTGATTGTGGATTTCCTGACTCATAACGAAGAACAATTAAGACAAGAACATCGGCATCATCGGCTTGGCTTTGATGACACAGAAATAACTACGTGGTTGCAGAATAGTGGTTTGCGCGCTGATCCGCCAGTAGGACTTCAGGGTGATCCGCTGACAGTAAAAATCTGGCCAGCTGTGCGTCAACTGACTCACTAAGAATTCAAAAAAAATAGAATGGACTTTATCCCCCAATGAATAATCCGGTTTTCTCCTACGAATTTTTTCCACCTCGAACGCAACTGGGTGAACGTCGGTTCTGGCGCACACTCGGTGGATTAGAAGCTCAGGAGGCGGCGTTTTTTTCGATCACTTATGGTGCTCTCGGTAGCGCTCAGTCGCAGAGTGTCACTGTGGTTGAGCACGCAGCCAAAGAGTGCGAAACACCCATTGCTGCACACTTGACATTCGAAGGATCCACCAAAGAAGAGATAGATGCAGTGGCCAGGTGTTATCGAGATGCAGGCGTTGATCGGATTGTGGCTTTGCGTGGTGATGCCCGCGAAGAATCCGCACTGGCATCTAAGCGGGGTGATTGTTACCAGAGCGTACCGGAATTCATCAATGGATTGTTGGAAATACATCCGTTTGATATCAGTGTCGCCTGTTACCCGGATGTTCACCCCAAAGCGCTGGACAGCAAAACTGATTTGTATGCGTTAAAAGAAAAACTTGATGCCGGTGCTAACCGCGCTATTACGCAGTTCTTCTTTGATCCTGATGAGTACGAGCGATTCAGAGATAGTGCTGCTGCTATTGGTATTTCAGCACCTATTGTGGCAGGTGTTTTGCCAGTCAGGGATTTTAACAGCGTGGTTTCTTTTGCGGAAAAGTGTGGCACTAAAGTACCCGCCAGTCTCATCAGTCTGTTTGAGCCGGTGGCGGATGATAGCGATGCCATGGCGCGTGTATCTCAACAACATCTGGACACATTTGTGGATAAGCTGATCGAAAAGGACTGTCGTCATTTTCATATCTACACCTTGAATCAAATGGTAAATATTAAACGTTGTGGTCAGCGCAGCATTGATAATATGGTAATGCCAATGGACTTATCTGCCTGAGCTTAGTTTCCCCAGGTTGATCTAAGTTAACCCGAGTGGATCCGGGATGCGGCCTGGCCTGATGTGCCAATCGTTCTAAGGAGACCGCAAGGATTGACCGAAGTGTCGATCTTTCTGCGTTCATCTTTATTGCCGTGTTACGGCACGGTGTGGCCTGAAACTGCCGCAAGAGCTTGACCTTGTCTGGTCGCTGGGTGCTAATGCGTGATAACTCACGCTTAGGGCCAAATCATGAACAACCCGTCGTCTGAACTCTGTGACCTTAGTGCAGTAGATGCACTGGCGCGATTGAATGCTCGTGAAATTTCATCAGTGGAGTTATTCGATAGCTGTGTCCAGCGTATTGATACCGTCAACCCGGTTGTTAATGCAGTGGTAGCGTCTGATATTGAGTCGGGTCGGGCGCAGGCGCAGGCAATCGATAAGAAAATATCTCAAGGCCAACAAGGCCTGCTGGCAGGTCTGCCAGTGGGTATAAAAGATCTCGAATCGACCAAGGGCCTTAGAACTACTTTTGGCTCACTGGAGTTTAAGGATCACATTCCCGATTTTAGCGATCCTATGGTCGAGAGGATTGCGGCACTTGACGGCAATATATTCAGCAAAACCAACGTACCGGAGTTCGGCGCTGGAGCTAACACGTTTAATAAAGTTTACGGCGCTACAGGTAATCCATTTGATGTGTCAAAAACCTGTGCGGGTTCATCAGGCGGGGCGGCGGTGGCCTTGGCAACCGGTATGATGCCCCTGGCGACGGGCTCTGATTATGGGGGTAGTTTGCGCACGCCTGCGGCCTTCTGTGGTGTTACAGGTTTTAGGCCCTCCGCGGGTGTGGCGGCCTATGCACACAGCGGTGTCGGGGTTAATCCGTTTGTGGTGGTCGGGCCGATGGGTCGAACCGTTGCCGATACACATCTGTTGTTACGCGCGCAGGCGTATTTTGATCCGCGTGATCCTTATAGTAATCGCGAACTATCCATACCCGATGAACTGGTACCGGCCGACTTGTCCACTGTTAAAGCGGCATGCTCAGTTGATCTGGGATGTAGTGATGTTGATAGCCAGATAGCTGGCTTATTCGAGAGTCGGGTATCGGAGTTTAAGCCGGCGTTTAAGGAGTGTGATTATGAACATCCTGACTTTGGAGGTATTCACGATACCTTTGAAGTATTGCGCGGTGTATTTTTTGTGGCAGGGCATCAGGAAAGGTTGAAACAACATCGCGACATACTCAGTCAGAACGTCATTGATAACACTGACCGTGGTTTAAAATTAAGTGCTGCGCAAATTGGCGCTGCATTTGAGCGCCAAAATATTATTTACGGAGATGTGCTGGACTTTTTCAAAGCAACCGATACAGACGTTTTGATTACTCCTGCGGCATCTGTGTCGCCGTTTAAGCACACGCAGTTAGCGGTTACAGAGATTAATGGCAGGCCAATGGAAACCTACATGCGGTGGCTTGCGTTAGTTTATGCACCCACCATGTCGCTTTGTTGTGCCTGTGTTATCCCGTGCGGAGTAGATCACCTCGGCATGCCGTTCGGCATTCAAATTGTCGGCCCGAAGAATAGCGATGCCAGAGTGTTAAGTATCGCCCTGGCACTTGAGAAGCTGTTTTCTCAAAGCGCTCAGCTGGCGAGGCCGGTCCCGGATCTGGCAGGTTTACAGGCTTGAGTGATTGTCTGTGCAAGTGAAAAATGTTTACAAAAATATCTGCCTCAGTTGGTATCATCGTGGTCGTCCGTGGCTACTATTAACAGCAAGATGTCTCAGATCAAACAGAGCGGTGTTGTGTTGGCAAGCACGGTATTGATTCTGGCGGGTTGTGGGCCAGCCGAGATACCTGAGGCGCCAATATTACCTGTTTCTACCTTCATTCCTGTCTCTGATCCTGCGCCGAATGCCAGTAACATATTTTGTAGTCATGAATTCACCGAGATACAGAAACAGGCGCAACCAAACTTTACAGAGTCCGAGACCAGTCACATGATTTACGGTGACAATGGTCGTCAGTTGCTCGGTTCACTGGCAATTGCTGCTTCAAAGGGGAGGTCTGCTGAAACACGTTGGGATCTTATGTGGCAATTTGATACCAAACGCAGATTCAATACCTGTTCAATAGTCAATGCTGTGACCGAAGTTGCTATCAGCTACCATCTGCCACTATGGCCTGAGCAAGTGACCACTGAAAATCGCGAACTTTCAGCTCAATGGGATCGATATAACGATGCGTTGCGCGCTCACCACTGCAAGCACGGTAAAACTGGCATAGATGCAGCGATCGCCCTGAAAGGTGTATTGCTTGGTATGGAGCCGCGAGATAGCTGTGAGCAACTGGAAGCGGATGCAGATGTGCTGGCTCGATCCCTTGTCGGAAAGTACAACGAACTGGAAGCGAGATATCGTCCACCGGTTGTAACCGAATTTATCGTTCGCCAGTGATGACCCTCTGACTCAACCACTGTGAGCCTCCTCACCAAACTGTGCGAATAACAATAAATATTATTCGCTATTAACACTATTTTGATTTAAAGCTGTAGCAGTGCTGCACCCTGTGGACCACTGTTTTCATACAGCCATCTGCCACCATAAACTGAGAGATGGTCAGTGTCGGAGTACAGCAATTTTTCTCCATCATACAATTGGGTGGCATCTTCAATGTTTTCGAAAGGATCGAAAAACTCAGCGCCAAGGTTGGTTACTCTTTGTTTGATCGCGTCGTTGTAGCTTGGGTAGAGCGCGTCAACCACGGTTGAAGGCTTGGGGCAATTAACCCCGAGGCGATTACAGTTTTCAATTTTAGACGGGCTGAAAGTAAGCAGTGGTGGCTGCGCCATGACGATCACTTTCTTTGAATGTGATTGCGCCAGCTCAACCACTTCATCCAGTGCCGTCAGAACCTCTTCTTCCGCAAAGTTGTTATCCCATCTGAAGGCGAGAATCGAGATGTCTGTACCTTGTTGTAGTTCAGTGGCATAGGCTGATCGTGTTGAGTCGCATTTGGCAGACTTCAGTTTAAGCCCGCAACCGCCTGAGGCGTACATTTTTACGCTCATACCACTGTCTGCTGCCAGGCGTGAGATAAGCTCAAAGTGGTGTTCTGCGTGGCTGTTGCCATACATCAGGATCTCTTTATCACTGTCCTTCTTGCCGCCAACGCAGCCCAGATTAACCAGAGACGGGCATTGATTTTTATCAATGTGGCTGAACTGGTACGCGGTGTCTATAGTGTCTGTGCTGAATCGATCAGGCAGGCCTTTTTTCATCACCACTCCGACGGCGAGCAGGACCAGTGCTGCACTGGGGATAACAAAGTATACAAGCAGCGCTTTTAAGCCCGTGATGTTGAGTCTTCGAAGCGGACGTTCTACCGCATAGTAGGAGATTATGCTTAGCAGAAAGATCAGTGCCAGACAAATTGCCTGAGTCACCAATGGCAAATGCAGATAACCTTCGGTAGTGTTTAGTATGTAGCGCGCAAACGCCAAAACGGGCCAATGAAAAAGATAAAGTGAGTAGGATAATAGCCCGATCCACACCACGACTTTATTTTCCAGCAGCCGGTTTACCCAGGTGTCTTCACTGTGAATGATTAATGCTATCGGTATGCAAGCCAGTAA
>CAZQKJ010000224.1:0-6228 GCA_964593315.1 uncultured Granulosicoccaceae bacterium | reverse complement strand
ACCACCAAACAAAAAAGCCGCCCCGAAAACGGAGCGGCTTAGCTTCACACAACACAACTACTTCGGACTACTAGCACTTAAAACTACAGTGGCTAAGAACCATCAGGCCAGAAGATCGAAACGATCTGCATTCATGACTTTGGTCCAGGCGGCGACGAAGTCACGAACAAACTTCTCTGCGTTGTCGTCCTGAGCATACACTTCAGCGTAGGCACGCAGGATTGAGTTAGATCCGAATACTAAATCAGCACTGGTGGCGGTCCACTTAACTTTACCGTCTTTGCGCGCACGGATTTCATAGGTGCCATCAGATTCAACCGGATGCCAGCTGTTATCCATGTCAGTCAGGTTAACGAAGAAATCATTGGTTAACTGACCTTCGCGGTCGGTGAATACACCATGCTTTGAGCCACCGTGATTGGTACCCAGCACACGCATGCCGCCCAACAGAACAGTCATCTCAGCACCGGTAATACCCAGTAGCTGAGCTCGATCAAGCATCAGCTCTTCGGGGCCAACTGCATACTTTTCTTTTTCAAAGTTACGAAAACCATCAGCGATCGGTTCAAGGACCGAGAAGCTCTCTGCATCAGTCATAGCGTCAGTCGCATCGCCGCGGCCGGGTGAGAAAGGAACCGCAACATTGTGCCCTGCCGCCTTTATCGATTGTTCAAGACCGACGTTACCCGCCAACACGATAACATCAGCCACGGAGGCACCTGTGTCAGATGCGATCTGTTCCAGCGCCTTTAATACTTTGGCAAGTCGCTTTGGCTCGTTACCAGCCCAGTCTTTTTGCGGGGCCAAACGAATACGTGCACCATTGGCACCGCCACGCTTGTCAGAACCACGGAATGTACGGGCGCTGTCCCATGCAGTCGCGATCATTTCGGCAGATGAAAGACCACTATCGGCAATTTTTGATTTAACCGCATCCACATCATAAGAGGTTGAGCCGGCAGGAACAGGATCTTGCCAGATCAGATCTTCAGACGGCACATCAGGGCCAAGATAGTTGGCACGTGGACCCATATCGCGATGAGTCAGCTTGAACCAGGCCCTTGCGAAAGTGTCTGCAAAGTAGGCCGGATCTGCCATAAACTTTTGACAGATCTTGTTATAAACAGGATCGACCTTCATGGCCATATCGGCATCAGTCATCATAGGGTCGTGACGAATTGAAGGATCTGTCGCGTCAACCGGTTTCTCGTCTTCCGGCATGTCAACCGGCTTCCACTGATTGGCTCCGGCAGGAGATTTGGTCAGCTCCCACTCCCAGTTAAACAGATACTCAAAGTAGCCCATGTCCCATTGGGTCGGGTTCTTGGTCCAGGCGCCTTCAATACCTGAAGTAAAGGCATTCGACGCTTTGCCGGAGTGACCGGGATTTGCCCAGCCCATGCCTTGTGCATCTACTCCGGTGGCTTCAGGCTCAACACCGATGTTTGCATGATCACCACCACCATGCGCTTTACCCACGGTATGACCACCACAGGTTAACGCCGCGGTTTCTTCATCATTCATCGCCATACGCGAGAAAGTTTCTCTTACATGTTTGGCTGTGCGTGCCGGATCCGGGTTGCCGTTTACACCTTCAGGGTTGACGTAAATCAAACCCATGTGGACCGCCGCCAGCGGGTTATACATAGTGGATGGTTGATCAAGATCTTCATAGCGGTTGGCACTGTCAGCCAGCCACTCATCTTCAGCACCCCAGTTGATATCGTTCTCGGGGCCCCAGATGTCTTCACGGCCAAAGCCGAAACCGAAGGTCTTCAAGCCCATCGATTCATAAGACATGTTGCCTGCGAGGATGATCAAGTCTGCCCATGACAGTGCATTGCCGTATTTCTTTTTAGCAGGCCATAGCAAACGACGCGCTTTATCCAGACTTGCGTTGTCCGGCCAGGAGTTCAAAGGTGCAAAACGGATGTTGCCAGCACCTGCACCGCCACGCCCGTCGCCCATACGGTATGAACCTGCAGAGTGCCAGGCAAGACGAATCATCAAGCCGCCGTAATGACCCCAGTCTGCAGGCCACCATTCCTGGCTATTGGTAAGCAGAGCTTTCACGTCGGCTTTGACAGCTTCATGGTCAAGTGCTTTGACGGCATCACGGTGGTTATAATCCGGATCCATTGGATTGGTGCGAGCACCATGCTGATGCAAAATGTCCAGATTCAAAGAATTTGGCCACCACTTGGTGACTGGTTTTTCAGTTGAAGTATTGCCGCCGTGGGCAAAGGGGCAGCCCCCTCCTATATCGCCATCCATAATAATCTCCGGTTTGTCTTGTTATTGGTCAAGTATGAGTTAATGCCCGGACAGCTTGCAGCTGCCCGAATTCTTAGTACAACTATTTCATGGAGTTTGTCACTCGCCGTCCGCCGCCTGACAATCAGGACATACGCCCCAGTAGGTTACCTCTGCCTCGTCAATTTTGTATCCGTAATCCTGTTCGGCTACCAGGCACGGGGCCTCACCGACAGCACAATCAACATCCACCAGATTGCCACACTTTCGACAAGCCAGATGATGGTGGTTATCAACCCGATGCTCGTAGCGAGCAGCCGAGCCTGCTGGTTGTATTCGCCTGATCAGTCCTCGCTCGGACATCACATTCAACGCATCAAACACCGCTTGACGAGAGATTACCCCAATCTCGGAACGCACAGATTGCCAAACCTCATCAGCGAGAGTGTGAGGTGAAGATTGTACAGCCCGATACACAGCCAGACGCTGCGCTGTTATCTGCAAGCTCGCAGCTTTTAGCTCAGCTGAAATATCAATCGGTTCTCTAGTCATAGGTGATCACTCTCAACTGTATATTGAGCACAATTCTTTATTGAGTCAATAGTTTTTTTTGTTCTGCATCTGTCTGAATCCGGATTCAGATCGCTCAACCAATAGTTGCCTTTTTCAGCTGGAAATCCAGCCTACTCAACGGGGATACTCAAACGATACAAGGGCTGACATTAGCCTTGCTGGCTGCTCACACAACACACAATTGTCTCGCCTAATCTGCACACTACGCGGGTTTTCCACAGTCTGTGTTGTAAGATATCAGGCTTGGTTCAAACCCCGCCTGTTGAGAATTGGCCATTCTGCCATAAGCTTGTAAATCTATTTCCGCAGCAACTATACTGACCCTGTGCGCATTCAAAAATTCATTCATGCTTTCCTGGTTCTGGCGCTGATCTATGCTCAGCTAGCAGCCCATGTGCATGGCGTAAGTCATTTTCAACCGTATGAATGTGAGAGCTTTGTCAGTACAGTTTCTGATGATTGCCACGTGCTTCATCAGCACGCACAAAATCACAATCATGCGCTAGACCACTCATCTACTTCCAATCACTCATCAGCACATCATCACGAGAGTGAGCATGAAGACTATCTCGATTGCGCAATCTATCACGCACTGTTGGGACTTAACGGTGTGCCTGTTACGGATTCATCGCTGCTCAGCACACCTCTGCATTCGTCACTCAATCTCGCGGATACAGCAGCAGCCTTCTTTAACGAGTCAACTGACGAGAAACGCATACGCGCCCCACCAGCCCTGTCCTGATTAGATACCAAAACAAAATATCAGCGTTATAAAACGCTACTTCTATCGAACAGGATAATCCAATGCGATTTACTACTTTATTCGCTGTCATGACGGCGTGCACTACCACCTCACTCATTGCTCAAACTGAGCGCGACCTGGACAGCCACGAACATGGTGCAGCGACTCTCAATGTTGCCATCGACGGCAGCAGTGTTTTACTCGAACTGGAAAGCCCGTGGAACAACCTGGTGGGATTCGAGCACGCCCCTGGCAATTCAGAACAGCATAAACTGGTGGACAATGCGATGGCATTGCTGGATCAGCCAGACCAGTTGTTTTCGTTCAGCGGTGGCGATTGTACTGTTGCCGAAGCGATGGTGGAGTCCAGCCTCGGAGACGATGATGACCATCACGACGACCACGATGATGATCACAAAGAACACGATGACGAACACGCAGAAGGTGAAGAGCATCACGACCACGATGACGATCACAAAGAACACGATGACGAACACGCAGAAGGTGAAGAGCATCACGACGACCACGATGATGATCATAAAGAACACGATGACGAACACGCCGAGGGCAAAGAGCATCACGACCACGATGATCATGACAGCGATGGGGAGACACACTCCGAGGTACTGGCAACCTACACATTCAACTGCTCTGATATAGGTAGCTTGTCTGCTATCGAGGCCACTTTCATGAACGTGTGGTCAGGCTTTGAAGATCTTGATGTGCAGTTGATTGGTCCGGGCGGGCAAAGTCTGGTTGAACTCAATCCGGAACAAACGTCTATTGATACGACGCAAGTTCAATAGCAAGGTCGGTAGCTCCAACCCGATAGCTATGAACAGTTACATCGAACACATCTTCTTTGCGACCGCAGTGACGAATTGTGAATGACGTGACGAACCAAATAGTACAGTTGCATGATGTACGCTTTACCTGGCCGGGTAGCACCCGGCCGGTATTGTCGATCCCTGACTTCAACATAGTCAAAGGTGAACGTGTTTTTTTGAAAGGCCCCTCAGGTTCTGGAAAAACAACACTACTCAGCCTGATCGCTGCAGTACTGACGCCTCAAACTGGCAGTATTGTTGTAGACGATGTAGCACTCAACACTCTACGCGGCGGCAAGAGAGATCAGTTCAGAGTCGACCGGATCGGCCTGGTGTTTCAGCAGTTCAACCTGCTGCCATTTCTATCTGTGCATGAAAACATCCGATTACCCTGTAAATTTTCAAAGCTTCGACGCAGGCGTGCTACTCAATCCGGGCCGTCACTAACAGCAGAGGCTGATCGTTTGTTACGCGCTATGCATTTGTCACCGGATGAAGTGAAGGACAAACCGGTAAGTAATTTAAGTGTCGGACAACAACAACGTGTTGCCGTTGCACGCGCTCTGATCGGTAGCCCGTCTTTAATCATTGCTGATGAGCCCACTTCAGCACTTGACAGTGATACCAGACATGCGTTCCTGAAACTGTTGTTTGCAGAAGTGGAAGCTGCTGGTTGTACTTTGTTGTTTGTGAGCCATGACGCCACGCTGGCCGACTCTTTTGACCGACGTGTAGACCTGCGTGACATTAACACGGAAGTTGCAATGCAGGACCTGCAAGGTGCATCACTATGATCGCGCTTGCATGGAAAAGTATCCGTAATCGATGGCCTACCGCGCTGCTGGCATTACTGGCAATCTCGATGAGTGTGGCGTTGATTCTAACTGTTGAAAAAGTGAGACGTGACGCACGCGCAAGCTTTACTCAAACGGTCTCTGGCACCGATTTGATTGTGGGCGCCAGAAGTGGTGCGGTACAACTGCTTCTCTATTCTGTGTTTCGGATCGGCAATGCGACCAACAATATCAGTTGGGAAAGCGTCGAGGAGATACGCGACCGTCCTGCTGTGGATTGGCTGATTCCTATTTCGCTGGGTGACTCACACGCAGGTTTTCGAGTAGTCGGAACTAATCAGAATTATTTCACTCAATATCTGTACGCAGATAAAAGGGCACTTTCTCTGGCAGAAGGTGAGATTTTTGACGATGTTTTTGACGCAGTGCTTGGCAGTGATGTCGCGTCACAACTGGGTTATCAACTCAACCAGAGTATTGTTGTGGCGCACGGCACAGGAAAGGTCGGGCTGGTAGAGCATGATAAGCAGCCGTTTAGAGTCAGCGGTATTTTGAAGCCCACTGGCACGCCGGTTGATCGTGCGATACATGTTAGCCTTGAGGGAATTGAGGCGATGCACGTCGATTGGCAGAACGGCGCTGTTGTAAAGGGTCGTGCAACTTCTGCCGATACAGTTCGCAGTATGGACCTTGCGCCCAAGGCCGTCACTGCGTTGCTGGTCGGGCTTAAATCCAGATCTGCTGTTTTTCGCGAGCAGCGATCGATTAATACTTACCGGCAGGAACCATTGCTGGCAATACTGCCGGGTGTCGCGCTGCAGGAGCTTTGGAGCCTCATCAGCGTGGCTGAAAGGGCTCTGCTGATCGTCTCGGTTTGTGTGGTAATCGCCGGGATGGTCAACCTGGTCTCTGTGCTTCTTGCTGGGTTGAATGAGCGCCGGCGAGATATGGCCGTGTTACGATCAGCGGGAGCACGGCCCGGACAGGTTTTTTTGTTGCTGTGCATTGAGTCAACAGTACTGACCCTCGGTGGAATAGT
>CAZQKJ010000223.1:0-6244 GCA_964593315.1 uncultured Granulosicoccaceae bacterium | reverse complement strand
GTTACCGTCAGCTCAGAAAATCAGTACTGAAGTCGCTAAAGTTGCAAATGATATAAAGACCCTTGGCAAGGAGGTGAGCGGCAAGCTTTCAATTGGCACAGTAGAGCATGTGGGGCTGGTACCGCTGGTGCCATTGTTGAAAGCCTATAAAAAGCAATATCCCGGGGTAGAGCTAGACGTTCATGTGACCAGCATAAATCAAGCGCTTGATGATATTGAATGTGGCAAACTTGATTTGATGTTTAACCTTGAGGTCAACTCACAAACTGCAGATGAACGTCTTTCATCGTTAAGTCACATTGAAGTGTGGAGCGATACGCTTCGGGTGGCTGTAGAGCCTGATCATCCGTTGACACGGTCAGGCGATATTAATATCACAAATCTTGCGGACTACACGGCTATTGTTCCGCCCCAATCTTCATCTATCCGACTTGCTCTGGATCGGATGATGATCCGTGGTGTAGAGCGTCGTGTCACTATGGAATCGCCTGATTTTTCCAACGCTAAATCTATGGCGGCTGTTGGATTAGGCTGGACGGTATTGCCTGCATCAGAACTGGACGATAGCCTGTCTGTGGTTGATGTTCCTGATCTGCAACTGAATTATTCTGTGGCGGCCGTAAGATGCACGAAGCGCACGATTTCTCGAGCAACGCTGGCATTTTTAGAATCTCTGCCGTCACACGATTCTATGCATGCATCAAGTGCTCGACCTGCGAATGAGCCATCTATGAGTGGGTTGGTGTCAACTTGTTTTGAAAGGCCCCAGATCGCAACTTCAAACCAGATAGCTGAGAGCGTCAGTAGTAAATCTGGTGCTAACTGACGCGTTCCATAAAGATTTAACAATCGGAAAGGTTGGCAAATCTCTATCTAAACACCGTATTGCCATGCCAGACCTATTGCATTTATACTCGGCGCAAGAGTAGGCAGCGATGGCGTCGCTGCTTTGCAGTCAGGCTTTTCAGGCCGGCGCTTGCAACAAACTCTGTTCATCCTGAACGCCCGGATTGTTACCCGGGTCACCACTCATTTATCTGACCCGGATTCCTCTGGAGACACGTAATGAGTGAATTACCTTCTAACCGCCCGGATTTCTTTCAGTTTCCTAACGGCGACAAGGCAACCCTGCCTTTTTCACCCATCGAATACCAAAATCGACTCTCTCGATTACAAGCGCACATGCAAACCGAGGGGATTGATGCGGTTGTATTGACGTCGATGCACAATGTAGCCTACTACACCGGTTTTCTATATTGCGCTTTTGGCAGGCCCTACGCGGCGGTTATCACTGCATCTGATGTGACTACCCTGTCTGCCAATATCGATGCAGGGCAACCGTGGCGCAGGTGTTTTGGTGAGAACCTTGTATACACTGATTGGCGCTGTGACAATTATTGGCGCGCGCTTAAGTATTTGATTGGCACCGCTAAATCGGTAGGTATTGAAACCGATCATCTGGTGATGGATTACCACAATCAGCTGAAGACCGTATTCCCGCAGGCCAAACTCTCCAGTATTACCAGCTTTACCATGCAACAGCGTATGATTAAATCTGACGAGGAGATAACGCTAATCACTAAAGCGGCCGCCATCGCGGATATCGGCGGTGAGGCTATTTACCATGAGATAGCCCCAGGAAAGCGCGAAATTGACATTGCCATGGCAGGACGAGATGCAATGGAACTCGCTATTGCGGAGCAATTCCCCGATGCGGAATACCGGGATACCTGGGTGTGGTTTCAATCAGGGTTGAATACCGATGGTGCTCATAATCCGGTTACCAGTCGCAAGCTCAAGCACGGGGACATACTAAGCCTCAATGCGTTTCCAATGATCTCGGCCTACTATGTTGCTTTGGAACGTACCTTGTTTGTAGGTGAGGCAAATGATCAACAGCTTGCTGTTTGGCAGGCTAACGTCGCTGCACATGAGTTAGGTTTATCATTAGTGAAGCCCGGGGTTAAGTGTTCTGAGGTATGTGCAGAGATCAATGCACTATTTGCAGAGAAAGATCTGCTGCAGTACCGGACATTCGGGTACGGCCATTCATTTGGTGTGCTGTCACACTACTACGGGCGCGAAGCGGGGCTTGAGTTCAGAGAAGATATTGAAACAGTACTTGCACCAAATATGGTGGTGTCAATTGAACCTATGCTGACTCTTCCACAGGATCATGTGGCAGCAGGTGGTTATAGAGAGCATGATATTCTGGTGGTAAATGAATCAGGAGCCACCAATATCACCGGGTTTCCATACGGGCCTGAACATAATATCGTTGGCTAATCGGGTGTTATGTTTTTCGGGATGCCGGTTTGCACTAGCACTAATGCTGCTGCGCTCGTTAGTGGCTCGGGTTATTCATGATGAAACAAAACATCATAACTTTTACCGTCTTAATGAAAAAAAATGATTATTATCAAATAACGCTATTGTAGTTGTTACAGAGTGATTGAAATAGAGTTCGTATTATTTGACTGATATTGTATTTGTCCATGTAGTTAACACATCTTATTTGGGATATTGAAGAACGTGACTGAGTTAAATTTAGTAGCTGGAGAATGGCTGGCTGGCGAAAGTGAGATAGAAAATCGCAACCCATCGGATCTGTCTGATCTTGTCGGTATCTACACACAGGCAAGCACTTCCCAATTGCTAACCACGTTGGATAAAGCCAGTCAGGCGCAACAAGAATGGGCGGCATACGGGCTGGAGCGAAAGCAGTCAGTGCTGATGAATATCGGTAACGAGATGATGGAGCGCGCCGAGGAACTCGGTACATTATTGTCGCGGGAAGAAGGCAAGCCATTGGCTGAAGGTCGTGGAGAGGTTTTCAGGGCAGGGCAGTTTTTCACTTACTACGCAGCAGAGTGTGTGCGCCAAATTGGTGAAAATGCAGACAGCGTTCGAGACGGTATTGAAATTGATGTAAGACGCGAACCCGTTGGAATAGTGGCAGTGATATCGCCGTGGAATTTTCCCACCGCAACCGCATCATGGAAAATTGCTCCGGCACTGTGCTATGGCAATGCTGTGGTTTGGAAACCTGCGAATATAACACCTGCATCAGCGGTTGAGTTGGCCAAAATTATCGAACGACAGGATATACCCAAAGGCCTGTTCAGTCTGGTGATGGGTTCTGGCCGGACTATTGGTCAGCAGTTGGTTGAAAGCCCACAAGTTGATGCGATTTCTTTCACCGGTTCAGTGCCGGTCGGCAAGGGCATTGCGACGGCTGCGATCGCCAACCTGACTAAAGTACAAATGGAAATGGGCTCCAAGAATGCTCTTGCAGTGATGCACGATGCAGATCTGGATTTAGCTGTTTCCCTGGCGCATGGTGGAGCCTTTGGCGGTTCGGGTCAAAAATGTACGGCATCGTCAAGGCTTGTGGTTGACGAGAAAATTCATGACGCATTTGTAGAGAAACTTATCAAAGCTACACAGAGCACCAGGGTCGGTCACGCACTCACAGAGGATACCCAAATGGGCCCGGTTGTCAGTGAAGAACAGTTAAACGAAAACATGGAATATGTGTCATTAGGGCAAAAGGAAGGGGCTGAACTTGCTTGCGGTGGTGAACGATTAGATAGGCCTCAGCAAGGGTATTACATGTCACCTGGTGTATTCATCAATTCAACCAATAGTATGCGTATCAATCGTGAGGAAATGTTCGCTCCGCTCGCAAGCGTGATAAAAGTATCCGGTTACGAGGAAGCTCTGGCCGTGGTTAATGATACAAACTTTGGCTTAACCTCCGGTATAGTGACAAAAAGTCTCGCCACCGCAACACATTTCAGACGTCATGCTCAAACTGGTGTGGTCACTGTCAATCTTCCCACAGCAGGTACCGACTACCACGTACCTTTTGGCGGCCGAGGTGAGAGTTCATACGGACCACGTGAACAGGGGAAGGCAGCAGCGGAGTTTTATACCACGGTTAAAACGGCGTATATAAGTGCCGGAAGACCTGCTTAGATCGCCCATGTAGATCACCAATGTAAAAGAATGGTTGTCGCAGTTGATGAGCTCGAACATTCGACCGCAACAGATTCGGTGTATGCGCGTATTTTCCTGCATTGTCATGAAAATAGCGGAGATCAATCCGGAATCCACACAGATTATTTTCTACAAGGCGCTGGTGTAAAGCGGGCTTGCGGGTTACGCCGATTGTTCTGTCAGGGTATTATCATGAGAATCTCTAAATCGCCATTTAAACAGATATGACTGAAAGGATTGTGCAGATACACCCCAATCAGGGAACCCGGGAGTTTGAACTGGTTGATGATGCGATCGAATACCGGATCTCAAGTCCTTTTGGCAATGAAGAGCTATCGGTGGTGCTGTCAGTGTTGTCGCCAGAGCCAGTCATTGATGGATCGATGTTGTATTTTGTGAGTGAAGTAAATCGCGAAGCGCTGATAAAACTGTTCGTCGACTTACCGGATGCAGAGACATTTGAACGCTTTGTAAAAACAATGAAAAAGCGTATAGGAGAAGAAGATTTCGGCAAACTCGCAGCTATTAACCGACGGTCTGCTATCACACAAGAACAGGTCGACACGACCATTCGGATGCTGGAAACTAACATCGATCCCAAAAGTATCGATGGGCTGCTTTCTACCCTGCACAGCCTTTCGCAAGCACCGGATGACCATGACAGACTGAACATGGTGGTAGAAGCCTTTAACGAACTCGGTATGCAGCAAGGCCCGGTGCTGACTTACGCACCGTTCTTCAATACGCTGCTCTCAAGTACAGATTTGGATGATCTGGTTTGAGAGTGTAATTTGAAATAAAGCCATGACTGTACTCGTTGAAATTTACGGTACCAGCTTTTGTCGCCATTGCCTGGCTGCACGTGCGCTGTTGGATGCAAAGCAGATTGACTATACCGAATACCTTATTGATCTTATGCCTTTGGAACGCGCTGAAATGCTACGACGCTGCGGCCGCAAGAAGGTGCCGCAGATACTGATCAATAACGACCCTGTTGGCGGTGACGAAGATCTGATGGCACTGGATGCGAGTGGTGAGCTGGATCGGCTATTGAAGCGATGATAACGCTAATATTTCAGACTGTAGCCTGATCTTTTTACCGGTCATTAACTGATCGGATCTGTTCGGTTTTATGTCGTGGCAGCGTGCAGCATCTGCCCGGGCGGTGTACAAGTCGCTCCCGACTGTCAGGCCATTTTATCCGTGAATGTGAGGCAATAAGTGGCATAACTTGCAGTGACCAAGGGGATTATGGATTGCCTGTTGTACAACCTGTTGCAACAGCTTGCATCACGTTGCAACTGGGCTCACCGGTATAATTCAATGATCGCTAACGTGATACTGGGTGACGGTCATTGTCTGGCGTAGCGTTCTCCTTCCCAAATGATGTCGTTACCTTCAATTCTGATTTGGAGATCGATATTTGCAACTACTGCGTTAAAAGTGCTTTCATCCAGATAATAATAGTTGCCAGCTTGTGTCACATCACTATGGGTCCAGCTAAAAGTGTCAGCCAGGAAATCCAGATACCAGTAACCGGATGAAACAGTGCCTGCCGCGTTCTCCCCAACTGGCAATTGCCGTACCGATCGATAGCTTGTGCCATCCAGAAATGCAATTAAATCTTCCTGTGACTCAGACTTAATACTGGCTTCTCTCTGATAGACAATAGAGTCAATAACCAGTTGTTCATTGTTGATAACAAATACCGTGATCTGACTGGATCCAAAACTGATGGTAAAACTTGAACTGTCTTTAAAGGAATAGGTGCCGGGTAGCACAGTGTCCTGCACAAACCATAAGATGTTCACTCTATCAAATCGTGCTGACCATTGCCCCATAACCAGGCCACCGGAGACGTTCTCACCGATATCAAATTGATCCAGTGTGCTGAAAGTAGAACCTTCGAGAAAATTTGTCACGCTTTCCTGTGAATCAAACAATGATTCGGCAACTCGCTGATAGGCCATAGAGTTCCAGATAATGGTATCGCCATTGATGCTGAAGTCTATCGTGCCAGTTTCAAAGCTGGCTATTCCGCCGGAGCTGTCAAGTAACTCAAAGGTCCCTACATCAGCCCCATTGGCGTGACTTCGGGTAACGGTATCAAAGGTAAAGCTCACTGTCCGGTTGGCGGTAGCAGGTGTACCACTGTTATTAAGCGGTTCAATAGATACAAATGTAGAACCGGCCAATGTGTCTGCCAGGGTTTCCTCAATGATGATTTCATTGGCGGGGTCGGCAT
>CAZQKJ010000222.1:0-6266 GCA_964593315.1 uncultured Granulosicoccaceae bacterium | reverse complement strand
GGGTAGGAACGAGCACGGGGGGAATAACGATTTCATGTGAATTTTATCCAGGTAATCCGAACAATAATTTACCGGCGCCTTTCCCTTTTACTGAGGTGTCTTATGCAGGTACTTTTTCAGAGAGAGTTATTGCTAGAGAGGACACTAGTGTTAACTGTAATGGGAGGTAACGCCCTAACCGGGTCAGTATTCTGGCAAATAAACCTTGAGCGAATGACCGGATTGGGTCAACTCCGGTCCGATGCTGCCACTCAATCGAAAATTCGGTAAAATGAACAGCTACTAACGGTCGCTGTTCGGCCAAATCCCGTCTGTCAGTATCAAGCCCATGACAGTCCGCTAACTGGGGTAATAGGCGTTGGGTTAAAACTTTACTTGATTCTGTTCACTTGCGGTTTCGCGCCGCAGATATGACAATGGTTTTCCGCTGGTTCAGTATTCTTGAGGTCAATCAATGAAATTCACCGCTATTCTTTCCTCTCTTTTTTCTCTGGGCTTGCTTTTAGGTACAGCAAATGCGGAGACCCTCTATTTCCACAATGATCATCTGGGCACACCACAAGCTCTGACAGACAAAGATCAAAACGTATTATGGGAAGCCGAATATATTCCCTTTGGAGAAGCGACGGTCACGACGGAAGGTGTTGAAATGAACCTTCGTCTGCCAGGGCAATACTTCGATGTGGAAACTGGGCTACATTACAACTATTTTCGAGACTACGACCCTTCAATTGGTCGTTATATTCAAAGCGATCCACTCGGAGTTTATGGTGGATTAAGTACTTATAACTACGCAAACGCTAGCCCGATGATGTACGTTGATCCAACCGGTGAAATTGCATTCATACCAATTTTGGTTGGTATTGCGGCTGGGGTTGTGTTCGATTATGCATTGGAATCATATAAAGAAAGTAGGGAATGCAGTTGCGAGGGATCAATGGCTAGTACTGCGGGCAATGCAGCATTAGGGGCTAGTTTTGGATTTTTCGGTGCGTTTGATAAAAAACCAAGGACTGGGGTTGCAGGTGGAGGCCGATCCGGAGATCGAACATCCATCTTTAGCCAAATCAACCATGCATCAGCAAGAAAGGGAATTTATTCAAACAGAACTCGCCATGCACTAACAGCTGTTGGACGCTCAGCACCCTATGCAGGCGCCGCTATCGCCGCATATCAGATCTATAACGCTGCAACTTGTGAGTAACAAAATTAGCCCAGAGGTAGAGAAGTACCTACGACAGTGTGGTATGTCTGAAAGAAAAATCCTGAATAGCAACAGTGAGACTCGTCTCTATCACGACCTCAATATCTATGGAGATATTGCAGAAACGTTCGTTGAAGTGCTTGAGTCTGATTATTCAGTCGATTTAACTAGTTTTGTTTTTGATCGGTACTTTCCCGAAGAGTATATAGGTGATACTGCACTCCAAGCTTTCATTTACCAGGTCGTTCCTTTTCTAGGAAAAAGGAAGAGGTATACTCGTAATTTTGAACCAATTCGATTGTCTGATTTGGAAATGATTATTAGAAGCAAGTCATGGTCTCTCTCATAGAGGCAATCGGTCGGTCGACCCGAGCCATCGACCGTCGGGTTTGGGTCAATTCTCTCCGTTCGCTGGTTTGATCTGGCACGGTGAAAGAATACGTCCCATCGATAAGAAAGTACCGCAGCTTCCGGCCAATACCGGACTAATCATACTGTAGCGACTTTAAGCATATACTAGGGCAACTCAATAGGCTGTCCAATCTCGATTGTCGCCACACAAACCACCCATGCACCATTGCTTTGGCTGGACATACCATATATTCCGATGTCAAGCGGAGGTAGTCCATCTCCTGCGATGTCAACATCAACGCCATCGTAAGACCAAGTACCGATTTGTTCCCAGGCACCGACATTGTCATAGTAGGTTTCTGAAGGGTGTCGCCAAAGTAAACCATCTTGCCGGAAGTAAACGAATTCTTCGAAGTTCTCTATCTGGGTGCCGTTGTTACTAGTGCAGCCATAAACACGACCGACAAAGAAGGGTGTGCCTGGTTCAACTGGCTGTCTTGTTCCATCAGTATCCATTTCGAGCGTTGTGGATTCACCGCCATAAGCCACACCGTTATTCACTGAATCACAATTGAAGCGGGCACCGTCGGATTCAAACGAAAAATGACTTTCACCTGTGAAGTGATAATTTGTAGTTTCAATCACTGCACCTGTATCAAGATTTATTGTTTGCAACGTTGTTCGATCCAGTGCTTGCCAAATCAAATATGACTCTCCACCTGTTAACAATGAGTATTCTCGGCCGTTTTTTCCGATACCAAAAGTGCCAGTAACTGGCAGTGCGTAAGCAACTTCTGGTACAGAAGATCCTGGCTTTGTGCTGCCATACGTCAAAGTCAATTTCAGACACGTAGCGGGTATAAAGCGCACTCTGAAGTAAGTTGGCAACTGGACTGAGGACTCACGACAATATCGTTTGAATTTTCGCCAATCAGCTGAGTGTCTCCACCGCCACAGGAGCTTATGATTAATAATGTTCCCAAAAGAAGTGCCATGCCAACAATCTTACGCATTACTCTACTCCGGTTATTTAAATTATTACCAGCTTAGTTGTAGTGTATCAGGCTAATATGGCACGAAAGTCTAAACATACTAGACGAAGGGTCCGATATCATGGACAGATCTCGTCTCAGTGTACATACAATGCGGAGCGTGGTTGAACTACTGGTGCAATGATTTATCGGTCGCAGTTTGGCCAAAACCTCTATGTGGGCACTAATAATGTATTTGTACAGTACCTTTCGATAACACCAAATGCCTCTAATGCTTGAACGGATACGGATCGCCGCTACTTGAGCTCACTTTTAAGCAGGTGATGGTGGTGCTTAACCAGTGCTGCTTAGCTGGCTGACAGTACTGGAAAACAGTCCAATATTTTCGCGGTCGGATTGTTCCAGTGATTTTTCCAGTGCAGATACTCCGCCCGGAACATCTACTGTTGCACCCAGGCTTGAAAGTGTGGCGCCGAGTGCATGCAGGGTGCGAAAGATATTGTGTGCGCGACTCTGCTCTCCCATCTGTCCTACACGAACGATATTGGCACCGAATGATCCGGAAATTTCTACCCGGTATTGCTGTGACATGGTGTTGAGGAGCTCTGTCTTGTCTATACCACTGGGTACATTTATTCCTACTACTGAATTTAACCGGTGTTTTTCGTGAATGAACAGGCCAAGCCCCATGGCTTCTACACCCGCTTGAAAAGCTTTTGATGAGCGCAAGTGTCGTTTGAATCTAGTGGGCAGCGTTTCTGTGCAGATGAGTCGCAGTGCTTCATGGATTGCCAATACACCCGATACTGGTGCTGTGTAGTGATAGGATTTTTGATACCAGAACTGGTCTGCCAGTTTGGCATCTAGGCACCAGTGGTGCATGGGTGATTGTCTTGTCTGAATAGTTTGCCAGGCGCGTTCTGAAAACGATACCAGTGACACGCCCGGTATAGATGACAAACCCTTTTGCCCGCCGGTGATGACTGCATCTATTCCCCAGGCGTCCATATCCAGTGGCATGGTACTGAGTGTGCACACAGCATCCACAATGATCAGACAGTTGTGCTCGCGGGCAACCTCGCAGATTGCCTGCAGAGTGTTGTTGCATACCGTGTTGGATGTTTCGCCCTGAACGATAGTGAGTACTTTAGGTTTCAGTTGCGTGATCTGTGCTTGTACCGTTTCAACGTTTGCCGACTGTCCGTCTTCCACATCCAGTGATGTGACGACGCCTTGAGCGCGCTCAGCCAGTTGCGCCAGCCGACTACTGAAGAATCCGTTACAGATGCACAGGCATTTATCACCCGGTTCCACCAGGTTGGCGATGGCCATTTCCATGGCTGCTGAGCCCGGTCCCGCGACACCCAGAATCCTCGCACTTTCGGTCTGAAACACATAGGCGGACATGCGCTTTACCTGGTCGATAATATGCGCCATGGTGTCTCCGAGGTGATTGATCACTATGGAGTTCGCTGCGGCTACTCGTGCAGGGATCGGCACGGGTCCGGCTCCCATCATTAACAGGGGTTCCTCTGGCAGAATATGGTCCAGCGATTCGATGCCATTTGGCGGGGTAATGGGCATTACTTGAGGTCCTGATCGTTCTCAGTGCGAAGCAAAGTGTCGTTTTTGGTAAAGATAACATTCGGGACAATCTTCCACAGGACTTTTTTTGAAAATCCAAAAGCAGTGCTGTGGGGATTTTGAGAGCATAGAGAGCAACCACTATCAGATGGCTTGTCTGTTCCACATCATCGGGTACAGATAATGGTCCCACTGATGTGACAGCTACAATTCGCGGAGTGACACACCATGCATATCGCATTGACAGGTGCGGCGACGGGCATCGGCGCTGCAGTTGCTGCAAAGTGCAAAGCCTCAGGCCACACAGTGACGGCTTACGATATCGTAGAGCCGCCATTCAATATTGATCACTGGATCGAGACTGACATGAGTAGCTCGGAGTCGGTTACTCAGGCGATTGCGGCCTCCACCGGTCAGTATGATGCGCTGATCAACAATGCCGGTGTACCGCCCAGAGAGGGGATGGCCGAGTGGGTTCTCAACGTGAATTTTATCGGCTTTCGTCAATTGCTAACCGGACTTTTGAGCAAGCTCGCGCCGGGGGCTGCCATTGTTAACAGTGCATCACGAGCTGGTGCCATGTGGCGTGACAACCTCGATGAAGTCAAAGCGTTGTTATCACTTGAATCCCGTGCTGAGCTGGGCGAGTTTGTAGATACCCGAGGTATCAATCATGTACGCGCTTACAATCTCTCTAAGGAGGCAGTGATTGTATATACCCTGCAGAACGCTGAATCACTGTTAAAGCGTGGCTATCGGATGAACAGCGTTAGCCCTGCCGCAGTAAGTACCGCGATTCTTGAGGATTTTGTCAAAGCGTTTGGTGGCAAGGTAGAGCAGAACATCAGCAGAGCAGGTCGTGCAGGCACCGCAGCGGAGGTTGCCGATGTGATCGTTTTTCTCGCATCACCGGATAGTGGATGGGTGAAAGGAGTGGATATCGTGGTTGATGGTGGCATGAGTGCGATGGCTGCCGCGGATGCACTGGGTCTGAATGATCAGTAGTGTATTCCGGTGCTGGCGTCATATCCTTATTTTTTTAATGTTTAATTGGCAGTGCGCACGATACACTTAAAGGCCGCAAATACATAGGATGATAGACATGACAACGGATACAACCAGCAACCCGGTAGTAGAAACCGAGATCGAAATTGACGAACAGATTTACGACCTGTACGACGAATATTGCCACACAGAGATGGATCGTCGCACATTTCTGCAGCGTGCCAGTGCAATAACCATAGCGGGTGTGTCGGGGCTCACTATGGCACAAGCACTACTGCCGCGATACGTTGAAGCATCAACAATTTCCTTCACCGATGAACGCATTAAAGCGACCTATGTGGATTACCCATCCGAGGGAGGCACTTCCGGTTCCATGCGGGGTTATCTGGTTGAGCCCACCACAGAGGGACCACATCCGGCAGTGCTGGTCATTCATGAAAATCGTGGATTGAATCCGTACATTGAAGACGTGGCGCGTCGCTTTGCGGCGGAAGGTTTCTTGGCTTTAGCGCCAGATGGTTTGTCACCTGTGGGTGGTTATCCGGGTAACGATGATGACGGAAAAGTCTTACAGAAGAGTCTTGATCAGGGGCAGCTCAAACAGGACATGCTAAACAGCGCGATATTTGTGAAGAACCATGAGTTAAGCAATGGCAAACTCGGTGCTACCGGTTTTTGTTGGGGCGGTGGCACGACCAACTTCCTCGCGGTGCAAATGGGTTCTGACTTATCTGCGGGTGTGCCATTTTACGGTGCAGCGCCCAGTGCTGAGGACGTAGCAAAAATTGAAGCGCCTCTGATTATTCAGGCTGCAGAAGATGACAAGCGTATCAACGCTATGTGGCCCGATTTTGAAGCGGCATTGAAAGCCAATGGTAAAACCTACGAGCATCACCTGTACGAAGGCACACGTCACGGCTTTCATAACAATTCAACACCTCGTTTTTCGGAAGAGGCTGCAGACCTTGCCTGGGAGCGCACTGTCGCATTATTTAAACAAACACTGGTTTAGTCGCGTACAGTAGACGTCACAAGGCTTCATGAAGGCCCGACTGATGAGCCAATAATAGTTGCGTCGTAATTTCCGGCGCAACTATTGACCACACTTATAGGCTCACTGATCCGGGAAC
>CAZQKJ010000221.1:0-6326 GCA_964593315.1 uncultured Granulosicoccaceae bacterium | reverse complement strand
ACTACAGAAGGGATCATGCCGACAGTGGGCACATTACACTGAGATGTCTGCCTCAAATTTCCTTTTGCTGTGCCTGTCCAGTTTTCAGCAAAGGCGAGGTATTGCTACCGGTAAAACCACAACGAAGCTATCTTGTCGATATGGTTATACTGAGAGAGCCGTCAGCAGAAGTTGCGAAAAAACTAGATGTCGCATGGCAAACCCTGTGGGCATCACTGACCTTTTCAGTACCGGATTCCGCTACGCGATAATTACCACTTTTTAGTACACTTTGTAAGCATAAAGGAGCCAGTGGGCCACTAGCCCAAAACACCGCACTTCTGATAATTGATGTGCAATATTTGACAGACAAAATGCCTACAGACGAATGCTGTCAAAAGACAACGCCGGTAACACTCACAAATTTACCCAAGCCGAGTTACCCTTTGAAGATTCAACACAGGCATGGATAAACAACATCCCCGCCATTCCTTCTGTGATGCCAGGCAGTAAGCCCATCACTTCATGTCGGGAATTCCCTCCCTGCATGGCCTCTACTGCTTGCGCAACTTCAGTGTAGATGTTTGCAAAACCTTCCAGGTACCCTTCAGGGTGTCCAGGTGGAATACGCGATAGATTGTTGGCAGCATCCATAGCACCAGCACCCGATCGAGTGATGAGTTGCCTGGGTTTTCCATGTTCTGTGAACCATAGATAGTTGGGGTCTTCTTGTTTCCATTCCAGCCCGCCTTTGTCACCGTACACGCGAAGCTTTAATCCGTTTTCATTACCTGGCGCTACTTGACTGCACCACAACAACCCTCGAGCACCGCCAGCGAAACGTAACATGATATGAGCGTTGTCATCCAGGCTACGCCCAGTTCCAAATGTTTGTAAGTCAGCAGCCAGACTTTCAACCGTCAACCCGCTAACAAAGCATGCGAGATTGTGCGCATGTGTACCGATATCTCCAATAGAACCCCCAGCACCCGAGCGCTTGGGATCTGTTCGCCATTCGGCTTGTTTGAGGCCTTCCTTTTCCACAGGGGTTGTAAGCCAATCTTGTGGATATTCGGCTTGAACGATACGGATGTCACCTAAAGTACCTGATTCCA
The DNA here is from genome assembly GCA_964593315.1 of uncultured Granulosicoccaceae bacterium. Classification (GTDB taxonomy): domain Bacteria; phylum Pseudomonadota; class Gammaproteobacteria; order Granulosicoccales; family Granulosicoccaceae. The sequence goes on along the minus strand of CAZQKJ010000221.1, from coordinate 5,232 downwards.
CCATGGCACGTGCCTGCCGAATCATGGGGTATCCGGTGTAGTTGTGTGTGAGCACAAACAAAGCCTTTGATTCGGTAATAGCGTCCTCAAGTCGCCTGGCATCTTCTAATGTGGATGTTAAAGGCTTATCGCACACCACGTGAATACCCTGGCTTAGAAATGCTATCGCTGCATCGGCGTGAACATGGTTGGGCGTTACGATAGACACAACCTGAATGCCGTCATCGCGACTCGCTTCTGCCTTAGCCATCTCAATGTAGTTTGCGTACGATCGAGGTAAGTTCAATGCTTCAGCACTTGCCGCTGATTTTTCAGCGCTTGATGAGAGTGCACCAGCCACCAGTTCAAAACGATCGTCAATACGGCTGGCGATTCGGTGAACATTACCTATAAACGCATCATTTCCACCACCCACCATACCCATGCGTAGTCTGGCCATTAGCTTACCCCTAACATTTTTCGGTTAGCCGCTTCATCGGTTCCGCCGTCGGCAAAATCATCAAAAGCCCGCTCTGTAACGCGGATAATGTGTTCAGCGACAAACCTGGCACCTTCTCTTGCGCCATCTTCAGGGTGTTTTAAGCAGCATTCCCATTCGACAACTGGCCACCCGTCAAAATCATTGGCTGCCATTTTTGAAAATACGGACTTAAAGTCAACCTGACCATCACCAAGCGATCGAAAACGCCCGGCTCGGTTAGTCCAGTCTTGATAGCCGCCATAAACACCTTGCCGACCGGTTGAATTAAATTCTGCATCCTTAACATGAAACATACGAATGCGATCTTTGTAGATGTCTATGTTGTCCAGGTAGTCAAGACACTGGAGTACATAGTGGCTCGGATCATAAAGCATACAGGCTCGAGCATGATTGCCTGTGCGCTCGAGAAACATCTCATAGGTGACACCGTCGTGTAGATCCTCTCCAGGGTGAATCTCATAACACACATCAACACCGCACTCATCGGCATGATTGAGGATTGGCTTCCAGCGTTTGGCCAATTCATCAAAAGCGGTTTCAACTAGTCCGGCAGGACGTTGTGGCCATGGATACACATACGGCCAAGCCAGTGCACCAGAGAAGGTGGCATGCGCACCAATACCCATATTCTTTGATGCGGTGAGTGCTTTCATCACCTGGTCAACCGCCCACTTTTGTCGAGCAGTGGGATTGCCTCGTACCTCAGGAGCGGCAAAGCCGTCAAACGCCTCATCGTAAGCGGGGTGCACTGCGACCAGTTGGCCCTGCAAGTGCGTAGAGAGTTCGGTCACTAAAATACCATTGTTTTTTGCAACGCCTTTAAATTCGTCGCAGTAATCTTGACTCTCGGAAGCCTTATCAAGGTCAATGAGTCGACTATCCCAACTGGGTACCTGAACACCTTTGTACCCGCAGTCTGCTGCCCACTTTGTAATGCTGTCCCAAGAATTAAACGGGGCTTCGTCTGCTGCGAATTGAGCAAGAAATAAGGCAGGCCCTTTCATGGTTTTCATAGTGATTTCCTTCGAATATTGTGGGTTCTATTTGTCCCATGTGGGGATTTCAAGATGCTGTAAAGGTGGTAAATCCGGATTGCGTAAACGTTGTACAACGGCATTCGCCAGTTGCCGACCGGCTTCACCAATGTCTTCTGGTTCAACAATAATGTTCCTGCGGAACATTTTCAGAATAGGTACGAACTCTTTGCTGTAAACATCGATATCGCTACCTAATTCAAGCCCTCGGTTTTCGATAGCGACAATCGCAGCAATAGCAGCCTTGGACGCTGTGCAGATTACTGCATCAATTTCAGGGGATTTTTCCAGCCTGCGAGCAACCCATCGGCCAATTTCGTCAGCAGACTTGTCACTGTCAACGTTTTGAGAAACACGGAAGTCAAGCTTCAGCAATCGACTTTCAATCTCCAATCCATTCAGCATATCCTGCGCGTAGTTTTGATTCAGTGGCGGCAATACTGCGAGTATGTTTTTTCGGCCGCGAGTCGCCAGGCGCTTCAGAGCCACACGCATAAAGGCCGCGTTGTCGTAGTCATAATAGGCATGTTGCTCACTCCAGTCGGTACGTCCATGCGTGGCGAAGGGAAAATCGTGCTTCAGTAAATAGGCAACGCGCTTATCCCTGGGCTCGGTCATGTTGAATATGACAGCATCGGCTGAGCGAGTCTCAACGATATATTTTATCGGGTGCAGTGAATCTTCATCGGGAAACGAGGGCAGGATGTTGAGATGAAATTGAGTTCCGCGCAATTGCCAGGCAATTGAGCTTGTTAACTCGGATGCATTGTTCAACACGTCATTAACTGCGGGAATCACCAACGAAATTACATTAGTACGACCAGTGCGGAGTCGCACCCCGGCGCGGTTTGGAACGTAGCCAATCCCATCGGCAATACGGTGCACAAGCTTCTTGGTATCAACGCCAATGTCAGTGGCATCACTCAGCGCCCGCGATACCGTGGGCACTGCAAGTCCGCTGATCCTGGCTATGGTTTTCAGCGTGGGTACTTCTCCTGGCTTTACCTGTTGGCGCAGCTCGTCGTCACTGAGCTTCGCCGCTTCTGATGCGTCATGTTTCATCGCTAATGCTCAATTGCTGCACCTGAAGGCTTCTCGTTTTTTGTTGGCACAATTCACTCTAATTGCCCGCAAATACGCGTTCCTGAAATCTTGCCCCACTACATACCTAAAGGTTGCATGGCACCACTAAATCGTTATAGCATCATCTATAACGATTTAGCAACCAGAGGAAAAATGATGAAATGGGCCACTAATCTACTTGCAGCCACCGCTATTGCGGCTGCTTCCAACACGTCTGCAACAGAGCTTGAAGTAATGCACTGGTGGACATCCGGCGGTGAATCTGCCGCTGTCGGAGAACTGGCGAAAGCCTTCAACGCCACCGGCCACAAGTGGGTCGATGCAGCGATCGCCGGAGGTGATCCAGCCCGTGCAGTTATGGTCAGCCGCTTAACCGGTGGAGATCCGATGGGTGCGTTTCAGTTTAATCACGGACGACAGGCCGAAGAGTTGATAGAAGCAGGTCTATTGCGCGACATTACTGACATCGCAGAAGCAGAAGGCTGGAAAGATATTGTTAACCCTACTTCGCTGCTCGACTCCTGTACGGTTGATGGGCGCATCTACTGCGCACCGGTGAATATCCATTCGTGGCAGTGGCTATGGTTGTCTCATAAAGCGTATAAAGATGCGGGTATTGATGTGCCAGCTAATTGGGATGAGTTTGTGGCGGCGGCACCGAAGCTTGAAGAGGCTGGAACAGTTCCCCTGGCTTTGGGGCAACAGGGTTGGCAGCAAAGCGGACTCTTTAACGTTCTTATGGCCGCACTGGTGCCAAACGATGTATTCATGTCAGTCTATGGCGACAAAGATGCCGACGTAGCTGCTGGTGAGGCAGTAGCGCGAGTGTTCAACGCAGCAGCAAACGCACGCGCTTTGTCGAGCAAATCCACCGTACAAAACTGGAACGATGCCACAAACCTGGTTATCACCGGCAAAGCTGGTGGCCAGATCATGGGAGATTGGGCACAGGGTGAATTTGCTGTCGCAGAGCAGGTTGCTGGTGAAGACTACACCTGTTTGCCTGGTCTGGGTGTAACACAGTTGCTCAGCACAGGTGGTGATGCATTTTATTTTCCGGTGTTATCAGATGACGAGCAAACTGCAGCGCAATCCGAGTTAGCGGCACTCATGCTAAAACCGACTACGCAGGTTGCCTTTAATTTGAAAAAAGGTTCACTCCCGGTACGAGGCGATATCGATCTGTCCACTGCCAATGATTGCATGCAGAAAGGTCTGGCGCTGCTGGCCGACGGTGCATTGTTGCCAGACACCAACCAGTTGATCACACCTGACACCAATGATCAGATCAACACCTTGTTCGTCGAGTTCTTTGCAGACACATCGATAAGCACAGAGGATGCACAGGCACAATTTGTCTCGATCATTTCCTCAGCTGAGTAATTCCTACCTCAGGTAGTTCATACACCAGCGATCGGCCCACAACTTTGTGGGCCGACTTTTTAAAAGAGATTCCAGCAAACGAGAGGGCACATGTCTTCAGCGCGCCCTAGCCGCCTGTTTCGCAATAAATCCGCAAAAATTGCAGCGATCCCGATGATCGTCACGGCACTTTTTGTATTTGTTGGCGGGACGGTCTGGACAGTTGTCTACAGCTTTACCAAGTCCGGTTTGTTGCCGCGCCTCAAATGGGTTGGGCTCGATCAATATGAGCGTTTGTGGGCAACCCGAAAATGGTTGGTCTCCATTGAAAATCTCGCGATTTACGGATTTTGTATGCTGGTTTTTGTTTTCGTGATCGGTTTTATACTTGCGGCGTTAATCGATCAGAAAATACGTTTTGAAAACACCATTCGCACGATTATTCTTTACCCTTACGCGCTCAGCTTTGTCGTCACCGGTCTTGTTTGGCAATGGATACTCAACCCTGAATTCGGGGTACAGAAAATTGTTCGAGAATGGGGCTGGGAAAGTTTTAACTTTGATCCGCTCTACACTGCAGACATCGCCATTTATGGCGTACTGATTGCCGGGCTCTGGCAAGGCAGCGGTCTTGTGATGGTCTTAATGCTTGCCGGGCTGCGCGGCATTGATCAGGATGTCTGGAAAGCAGCCAGAGTCGATGGCATACCCGCATGGAAAACCTACTTGCTTATCGTAATTCCGATGATGCGCCCTGTGTTTATTACGACACTGGTGCTAGTGGTGACAGGCATAGTAAAAATCTATGATCTGATCGTTGCACAAACCGGTGGCGGACCGGGAATTTCAACCGAGGTTCCAGCCAAATACGTTTATGACTCGATGTTTCGAGCCAACAACCTGGGGCAGGGTTTTGCGGCCTCTACCATGATGCTGCTGACTGTCGCGCTCGTTGTGATCCCGTGGGCCATCCTTGAATTTGGAGGCTCCAAAAATCGTGACTAATGTTTCTGGACTACCGCTGGATGGACCGCATGGACCCAAGCCTCGTAAAGTGCTGTCGCGTAGAAATATTTTTCTCTACGGTACGTTGATTGTCATTACCCTTTATTACGCTATGCCACTGTACGTGATGATCGTGACGTCGCTTAAGGGCATGCCGGAAATTCGCCTGGGCAATATTTTTTCACCGCCTATGGAAGTCACCTTCGAACCATGGGTGAAAGCCTGGTCTGAAGCTTGTACGGGCTTGACCTGCAACGGACTAAGCAC
>CAZQKJ010000220.1:0-6380 GCA_964593315.1 uncultured Granulosicoccaceae bacterium | reverse complement strand
CAGGCAACCAAAAGAGTTATCGTACTCTTCCATCCCGCCTGTTCAGCTAACCAGCCAGAAAAAGCCAGAGACAATGCAGGCGCGACAGATAAAATCATACTGATGGTCGACATCTGCCTTGCTGCCTCCGTTCTTTCGTATGCATCATTCACCATTGCGCGTGCCATGGCGAGAATAGAAGCCCCGCCAATACCCTGCAATGTTCTGGCTATGACCAGCAGTCCAATATCGTTAAACAACACAACTGCGATACCGCCAAGAGTAAACAAAACCGCACCGACTAATAAAATCGGTCTGCGCCCGAAGCGATCTGACAAAGGCCCCCAGATTAGCTGCCCTGCCGCCAAGGCGAATAAATAACAGGTTAATAGTTGTTGTACCGCACTACTGGTAGTCTGCAGCGAGTCCCTGATCAACGGTATCAGCGGTGTCAGAACAGTAAGCCCTATCACTCCACTGGCAGAACACAGTGCGAGGTACCAGATGGGTGGTGGCAGGGGTCGGGAGGCCTCGCCCGCAGCATGTCGCCGGGTACGCGCTACACCAGACAACGAGGGGTCGCCGCCTGGTTTGAGTGAATTGCTAATAGTGGTCAGTCCGGGTTATTCGAGCCTAAAATCGAGCTCTAATGGCAGCAAGACCAAAAGTGGTAAAGCGACCGAGCGCATTGTTACACAATCCAGACTACAGCACTTAACGAAAAGATAATCCCTGCACAACTGACCGCCTCCTGGTCTGCAAAATTTGCAAAAAAGGCATTACTATAGTCAGCAACAATAGTGACAAAAAGCGAAAGCATGGCCGATCAATACAACACTACCCCGCTGGAATACTCAGCCCCCGATACACCAACACTGCAGAGGCACTCAGAACAGTTCCTGTCACTGATGAAACGCCGCAGAACAGTACGCGATTTCAAATCGCAGGAAGTACCCGATGATGTTATCGTAAATGCCATCGCAACAGCCGGCACCGCACCCAGTGGCGCACACATGCAACCCTGGCATTTCGTAGCGGTAAAAAGCGCTGATATTAAACGCAAGATACGCATCGCCGCAGAAAAAGAAGAACGCGAACTCTACAATCACCGTGCCTCAGAGGAATGGCTGGATGCACTGGCACCACTCGGCACTGACGCCAACAAACCCTTTCTTGAGACGGCCCCATGGTTGATAGCTGTGTTCTCGAAAAAATTCTCGCTTGCCGATGACGGCACCAAGCTTAAAAACTACTACACAGCGGAATCTGTTGGTATTGCAACCGGCTTTTTGATTGCAGCACTGCACACAGCCGGGCTCGCCACACTTACGCATACACCCAGCCCCATGGGATTTCTGCGCACAACCCTTGGCAGGCCATCGCATGAAAAACCGTTTTTACTATTGGTAGTGGGCTATCCGGCTGATGACGCCATGGTGCCGAATATCAGTAGAAAGCCGTTAGATGAGATATTGACCGTTGTCTAATAAGTTGAGTGGACAGAGATAACGCTGAACTTTAATCACAGTCGCTTGTTAGGTGCTTTTGTTCAACGTCTTATAAGACTCTACGACCCAATCAATTTGCTCTTGTGTATCAGGTCACACCTGGAATCCTAGTACCTTCCTGCCAGATCTGCAGTAGCGTTGGTATCTGGACTGGTATTGATAACATCCATCCGCGGCATCAACTCTAACAAATGTCGTGAGTACTCATGCTGCGGGTTATTGAACAGTTCTTCAGTCACAGCAATCTCACAAATGGCACCATCACGCATGACCGCGACACGGTCACACATTTGTCGAATTACCGGCAAATCGTGCGAAATAAACATCAAGGTTAAACCCAGTTCGTCTTGCAGGTCTTTAAGCAAATTGAGTATTTGCGCTTGTATAGATACATCAAGTGCCGAGGTAGGCTCATCACATATCAATATACGTGGTCTTGAAGCCAGCGCGCGTGCGATAGAAATACGCTGGCGCTGACCACCGGAAAATTCGTGCGGATAACGTAGTGCTGAATCTGAACCTAAACCGACATGTTCAAGAAGATCATGTACCAGCTGGCATGTGTGCTTTTCATTATCGGATTGTTTATAAAACCGAATGGGTTCTGCGACTATATCCAGCACTCGCAAGCGACCATTGAGGCTGCTGTAGGGGTCCTGAAAGATCATTTGTAAATTTAATCTAGCGGCCTTAATTTTAGGGTCTTTCTGATCGCCCAATATGTTCTGCCCCACAATCTCAACCGAGCCACTGTCGGCTTTATGCAGACCTGCAATTAGACGCGCCACTGTGGATTTACCCGAGCCGGATTCCCCTACCAAACCGAAGGATTCTCCCTGAGCGATAGCAAAGCTGACATCATCCACTGCCTGCAACATGCGCCGATTGCGCTTTAGTATTGCCCCCTGAAGCTTGAACGCCAAAGAAAGATTCCTGACTTCAATTGCCGCCACACTTTTATCATTCCTGTTTCCCGCCACAGATTGCTGCAGCTGGCTCTTTTGTCCAAGCCAGTGCGTGTTGATATCAATGCGGCTGAGCGCATCACTACCCTCACCACCACCGTCGATGTAATCAACACTATTAAACCTGTGCAAACGTTTGTCAGATCTGGGCACTGCTGCGATTAGACTTTTTGTATATTCGTGTTGCGGGTTGCCAAGTATCTGCCGCACATCTCCGGTTTCGACAATGTTACCCCGGTACATAACGGCTACTCTATCTGCGATATTGGCAATCACGCCAATGTCATGAGTGACAATGATCACACCGAGATTGCGTGATTTACACAGCCCTCGAATTAAATCGAGTATCTGTGCTTGCACCGAGACATCCAGTGCCGTAGTGGGTTCATCGGCAATAATAAGATCAGGGTCACCCGCCAGTGCCAGTGCTATCACTACGCGTTGTCGCATACCGCCGGAGAACTGGTGTGGAAAAGAACGCAGTCTGGCGCGCGCCTCTGTAATCCCGACGGACTCAATCAACTCTATAGCGTTAGCTTGCGCTTGCGCGGGAGTGACGCCCTTGGTTTTACGAATGGTCTCAACCAGTTGTTCACCTATCCGTAGCAACGGGTTTAATGAGGTTTGCGGATCCTGAAAGATCATACCGATACGATCCCCGCGTATCTTACGCATCTGATCTTCGTTTTTGCCGCGCAGTTCCTCACCGTTAAAACGGATACTGCCAGCAGAGACCTGACCGGGTGATTCAAGCAGATCGATAATGGCATTGCCGATAGTTGATTTACCGGCACCCGACTCACCTACAAGGCCCAACACTTCACCCGCAGCGACCTGCAAGCTCACTGACTTCGCAGCTTGTATGGTGCCTCTGCGAGTCAGGAAATCCACATCTAGATGATCGACTTCAAGCAACATAGCTACTACCGAAGCTTAGGATTGAGTGCATCGCGCATCCAATCACCAAGCAGGTTAACAGCGAACACCAATACAACAAGTGCCACCGCTGGAAAAAGCGTTATCCACCAAAGTCCTGAAAAGAGAAACTCATTGCCCACTCTAATCAAGGTACCCAGGCTCGGTGTAGTCGGAGGAATGCCCTGTCCCAGAAAGGACAGTGTTGCCTCAGAAATAATAGCCAGCGCCAGACCAATGGTCGCGATAACAAGCACTGGCCTTAAAGTATTTGGCAATACATGGCGCAATATAATCAGACGCTGCGGCAAACCGATGACTCTGGCTGCCTGAACATATTCTTTTTGCGATTCAACCAACGTAGCACCACGCGCCACCCGCGCAAATTGTGGCCAGTCAGTGAGACCAATGGCCACGATCACCACAAAGATGGCAAAGTCCTCTCGCATATCAAGCGGTAAAATAGTGCGCCCGATTCCATTGATTAAAATGGCAAGCAAAATACCCGGTATGGTCAGCTGAATATCTGCTATTCGCATGATGACGGTATCGACCAGACCACCGAAGTAACCGGATAACACACCCAGCGTTACACCCAACACCATACCCAGCATCACCGCGGCGAGCCCAACCAGTATTGATAACCGACCACCGTAAAGAATGGTCGAGAGCATATCTCTGCCTTGATTGTCAGTACCCAGCAAATACTGCGACTGACCACCATCCACCCATGCGGGTGGTAACTTGCCATCCCACAAAGAGATCTGTGCCGGATCAAACGGATCAAAAGGCGCAAGCCACGGCGCAAACATGGTGCATACAATACAGATGATCGTAATCAATGCAGCGATCATGGCCGTTGGAGAATGAAAAAACGACCAGGCTATATCGTTATCGATCAGTCTTTTAAAGAAACCCTGCGGCGCCCGAGTCTCTGCGTGAGTGACGGTATCGATGATCAGCGCCCCGCTATTCGGATCCGGGGATCAATAACAACATAAAGCAGATCGACAACCAGATTCACCACTACAAACACCAAGGCTACAAAGCACAAGTAAGCCGCCATTATCGGGACATCGGCAAAGTCCACTGCCTGTATAAACATAAGACCGGTCCCCGGCCATTGAAACACGGTTTCGGTGATCACTGAGAATGCTATCAAGCCACCGATATTCAAACCAATAATGGTGATCACCGGCACCAGTGTGTTTTTGAGTGCATGCACAAAATTGATAGCACGCTCTGGCAGGCCCCTGGCGCGAGCAAATTTGATGTAATCAGTTTGCATGACTTCAAGCATCTCGGAACGCACCAGTCGCAATATCATTGTCAGCTGAAAAAGACTAAGAGTAATGGCAGGTAATATCAGTGAACGCCAGCCATCCACGGTCAGGAAGCTGGTTTTCCACCAGCCGAGCTCAACAACTCCTCCACGACCTGATGACGGCAGCCACCGCAAGGTAACAGCAAAAAGATAAATCAGAGCAATGCCAATAATGAATGTTGGCAGGGAAACCCCCACTAATGACGATGACAGAATAGTTTTAGAAAACCAGCCATCTCTTCTGATTCCGGTGTACACGCCTGCAGATATTCCAACAACCAAAGCGATCACAGCAGATACCAGTACCAGCTCCAGAGTGGCAGGCAGGCGCTCTTTAATTAACTCATCTACCGGACGTTTGATTCTATAACTCAGGCCGAACTCGCCACGCACAGCATTATTGGCAAACCGGAAGTACTGTACAAACACAGGATCATCAAGACCCAATTGCTGCCGGATACGAACACGATCTTCACGAGTCGCCTCCTGACCCACCATATTGTTGACCGGGTCACCGACAAAATTGAATAGCGAAAAGGAAATGAGTGATACTGCAGCCATCACAAGGAAAGACTGGCCGATCCGTCGCAGAATGTAGGCAAGCATAGTTTGTTGTTATCTTGGCTTTGGAGTCTACAGCGCTACAGATAGCTGCACAAAAAAGGGGCAGCGTATTGGCTGCCCCTCTCAGGCGAACTTACTTCATTACCGCATAGCGTGGACGAAACGCATCATCAGCCGCAATCGGAGCATCGACCTTTTCAGACATACCCCATGCAATAACCTGATGATGGATGGGAATGTATGGCATATCTTTTCGAACCTCAGACCAGGCCTCATCAATCATCATGGTACGCTTATCAAGATCAATTTCTGATGCAATCGCCTTGGTGACCTCATTGACCTTGGCATTGTTGTAGCCAACTGCATTCCACGAACCTTCAACGTCCAGCAGATACGAGAATACATAGTGGCTGTCTAGGGTTGGCACACCCCATCCAAGCATATAGAAATCAGACACACGATTCTGGATCTTCGGAAAGTGCTGTGACTTAGGTATTGCTTCAAGCTTTACCTCGACACCCACTCTTGCAAGCATTGCGACTGCAGCCTGACAGATTTTTTCATCGTTGTTATAACGATTATTCGGGCAGTCAAGTTGCACCGAAAAACCGTCCGGATAGCCAGCTTCAGCCATCAGAGATTTGGCTTTCTCAAGATCAAATGGAATCTCGGCATCCTGATCAGCGGTATTACCCAACACACCTGGTGATGTAATCATGCCTGCCGGAAAGCTCAAGCCTTCCATCACTACCCGTTGAATCGCCTTACGATCAATAGCAAGGTTCATCGCTTCGCGAACTTTGACATCTGCAAACGGGTTTTTACCTTTTACATTCGAACTACGTAACTCTTCAACACCTGCGTCCATACCAAAGAAGATGGTTCGAACCTGCGGCACGGTTGTCGTTTTCAAACCGTCTGCACCTTCGATACGCTTGAGATCCTGCAGAGGCGGGTCGAGCACAAAATCAACTTCATCGGATAATAAAGCCGCAACTCGGGTGGCGGCATTACTAATTGGTCGATACTCAAGTCGGTCAACGTTACCCGGGAATTCACCTGCACCCCACCAGTCTTTGTTGGCTTCCATTTCGGTCAGCTCATCATGTGCGCGTGAATTGAGAT
>CAZQKJ010000219.1:0-6385 GCA_964593315.1 uncultured Granulosicoccaceae bacterium | reverse complement strand
ACCGATCCGTTTTGAATGTTGCTTTTTAGCCGATGCTCAACCAGCAGGGTGTCAACAATCTCAGTTTGAAACCGAGCCTGATCCATGGTCTCGTCAAAAAATGCGGCGATCAATCGTTCACGTTCGTCAACACTCAAGCCATACTCATGAGCGATGATGGCGATATTCTGTACAGCATAGTTATCAGACGATGAAATCGAAAAGCGAATCAGTGATCGCAATCCCTGCACAAGCTCTTCGTTTAAAACAGAATCTGTCGATGCACCCGGGGTATAAAAGCGTTCGATTTCCTGTGTCAGTTTAACCAGCAGGGGTCTGACGACTTTGCCTCTGACATGATATGACCAGTAGATGCGTATTCCGCTGTGCTTCCACCAGCTGGACATCACATCAGGATCACGGATACCTTCTTCTTCACTGATAGCGGTATCTATAATCTTGGTGATGATACCGCCAAGCGTGTAGGGCTCATGTGTTGCGGTTGGCTGCAGCTCCATCACAGTAAAACGATCAAAGTTGTACTGCTGTTCCGGCAATATCAACGAATCACACAAGAGCGTCGCTTCCGCCTTGGTTTGTGCTGCCAGGCTTGATTCAGCATCGGTTAGCTCTGCAACCATCGCGGCAAGCGGTCCGCCAAAGCGGCGCTTAATATTGTTCAATGACTGATCGTAGCCTGCAACGGGCCTGGAGCCGTCCTCTACCACATCGTGCAGTATAGCGGTCGCGGCAAATGACGGTTCAAGTGACTCGCCAAAAAGCTCTTCTGCCACTGCGGCAATTCTGAGTGAATGACCCAGCATGGTGCAGGTAGACTTACGCCGACCTTTCTCCAGATACTGCATCATCTCGAGTGCTGCTAAATGCAGAGTCGCCAATGAGTTGTAGTTCTCTGACACATTAAACGACTCTGCCAGAGGCAGACTGTTGTGGGTGTCATACACGGCCTTGCCACGTCTGCCTACCAGGCGTCGGCGCTTGTTTGGTTGCTCAAGCACATCCTTGACTGCCATCATCAGTGTCTGCTCCAGCGGTTCTGCCAACGCACCGTAGTCAACACCATCCAGTGCCAGTGCCGCTTTGGTTTGTCGATAGTGCAGATCGAGCCAGGTCCGTTCCGGAAATTCTGAATCGCAATCGATACCCAGTCCGCGTACCTCTACTTTTTTGGCAGCGTCAAGATTGACCAGAATCTCATCACCTGCAGCGCGCGCTACCAAACGCAATTGAGAAGCATGAATGGCTGCAATCACATTGGCATAGGGACGTGGCAACACAAGCTTATGCGAGGTGTTGCTTTCAAATGCATCCTGAAACTCTTGCTGACAGCGTACAATAGCAACCAAATGCGCATGCACATCTTCACCAAACATTTCATCGATAGCTTCCATGTCGATGTTTCTGCACTTACCTGGAAGTACCGCTGAGTACCGGTCGGTTAAGCCAATGGTGTCCCGAATCATCGCCGCGATAATCACATCATTACTGAGCCTTACACCACTGCGACGATTACCAAATCGCTGCACACCTTGCAGCATCACACCAAGCAACACGTCAGCCGCTATTGAGGGTTCAAGTTTGGGGAGGCTATTACTATTGATGACTTTATCGGTCATCGACAACTGTTCGAGTAAAGCATCCAGATCGACCGACTCAGGGTTGGCATCAAGATCCGGCATCAGGGCATCACAAAGAATTTCCCGACCACGAACGGTCGCAAACACGCTGGCAGGAATCTCTGACAGCTTCAGCCAGTCCTCGCGTTCACTTTGCAACCAGTCTCTGGACACACGCCCCACTATCGCCCGCTCATCATCTCTGGTGGCAACCAATAAGTTGTAAGCCCGCAGCAAATTGCGGATATCTTTTGTGCAATAGGGCATAGCCCGTGCGCCATGGTTCATAGTGGACTGCTAGTAGACTTCAGAAAAACGATGCCACAGAGTAACTGTGCAACCGCTTAACAATACTTTTCAGTAGAGCCACTTATTGAGAACGGCGTCACTCGCAAAAAGTTGTGCGAGTTTTCAAAAATTAATGAAGTACATCACTCTTTAGCAAGGCACTCAACCATTTGGGCTAGTGCAGCTTCAGGCTGTGGCGGGAGGCTATGCCAGGAGGTAGCATGGGATTTGTCAAAGATGTACGGATTCGCTGCGAGGAATGTCAGTAGCAGACCCCCTCGGCTCAGTATTCAGCGCTCGCAAATATATGGTCACACTCAACCATCCATCGACCGCTCACTTCAAGAAGCATTGGCAACCCGTTTGCGTGATTACAATCAATGACAGCAGTGTAGGTACATGTATTAACATCCAGCGTTACTTCGCACTGTTTAAAGTCAATGAATGCCCGAACCTGCGGGTAACAACACTTATAAGCTGCTTCTTTAATTGAGAAGATCAATTTATGAGCCCTGGCACCCATAGCGGTACGCCCGGCCTTAACCAACTCCCTGTCTGACTCTGCCGTCGAGGCAAGCTCACTTTCAGTGAGAACCACATCAGCGACTTCCGGATCGAGGCCCTCGTACGGTTCAACGTCCAGACCCAGACTGGTCAGGACAGACACAGGTGCAACCGCAACAGCGCAGTAAGTATCTGAGTGAGAGATACTACCGATAATGTTTTCAGGCCAAAGTGGCTGGCGATAGTCACCAATCATCAGCGAGTCCGTTGCCCCGGTAATTACCGCTATCAGCTGCCGCGCCTGGCTACGGCCTGCTGCAAACTCTGCATAACGTTTTTCACAGACATCACCAATTGCCTGAGATTCAAGCGGGGTCAGTTCTTCCAGCCAGCCATCCCGATGATCGCAACGGGTCAGCACGCCAGCAGAAAACAGACTTGAGATATCCACGGATGAAATAAGATTTTGGCGATCCGGAAGAAACAATGCCTCTCCCGAGGTAGCCAACTGTGCAGCATTAGCCATTTAGTACTTCTCCTTTTATATGGCAAATAGTTTTAGGGCAATCAGTTTTATGGCAATGAGGCTGTATGGCAATTAGACGCTATTTTAAGTTGATTAAACACTGATTTCCTGGCGGCTGAGAATAATCGGCCAGGCTGATTATGAGATCCAATCAGGATAAATACCTGACAAAATAAAGCACACATACAAACAACAGACTGAGACCAAACAACACACTGAGACAAAAATCTGACGACACACCAAGTAAACCGAATCGAGACTAAATCAAGGACAGCCAAACAACACGCTATCCCAACACCACCACATAAGCCTGGAAGCACCACATGGGAACCATTCAACTACAGCGAATAGACTAGTATAGAGCAGAAAGGACGCAAGTTTGCAGCACTCGGTCACATCACAAAACTATACTTGAAATTCAGTTACTGTGGTAGTGTCCACATTGTAAAACTGTATATTTATACAGTTTTTACAAATGCGCGAAATTTGTGACAAATTTACGACACTGTTTATCCTGCAGTCTGCAACATTAAATTTCATACTCAGCAAGCAACACACTCATCTGCGCGCCATGCGTATCGCGATCAAATCTGCTGCCCTGAACAATACTCCCGGGGAAACTGAACTTGAGCAACTTAAATGAAGGTATCTGATATATTCTCAGCGTCTCCACCGGTATCTGAAAAACGCCGCAACCGCTGTTGCATCTAGTGCGTTAACAAGCCCACTGTATACTGACTCACTACCACAAAAGACATCTACCGTAAGCCAATAGGGACCCGCGTTTTTTGAACCTATCTTCACTACCTTTGTGGCAATCTTTTTCCATAGCGACTGCCTGGATATCGCGCCACAAGATGTGATGACCAATGGCACTTTTAGCTCTTCACGCGCTCGAAGTAACATGGTCCATTCAGCGCTACCCGCCGCACGCGAGTATTTAGAGGTAGAAGTACCAGGATAGAAAGGGCCACTGTCAGTTGAGCCACTATCTATCGCAATGCTATCGGGCTTAGTTTTTATACCTGCAACCTGGTGCTGTCTTTATCAAACCCAAGATCCAACACACCCGAAGGCACCAGAACGCGAGCTGTCATAAATGAACTCTTGTGACGAAATTAAATCAAACGGAACAGTAGAAATAAACACGATGATATGGAAATTCGGTGGGAACACTCAGAATACACTAGTGAGTATACGGCCTACACTTAACCAAGGCCTCGACCACTAGAATCACAGACGCACTTCAGAATACCTGTAAACTTGCACCCGACAGCACCGGGAAGATCCCACTACCGCGGGATCCAGGAACAAGAAACTGAGAATACGGTCTTGTGAACTCCACTCGACCGCTGTGCAGTTGTGCTGCAGGTCCCAGCTTCGAAATTTTCAAGCAGCCACTCACGGCAACAGTTCACAGACTTCTACCATTGACTTTGAATGTCTCTGTTGAACGTTTGTAATATCCCAAGGCCTGAATAGCCGCAACAATAGCCGCAACAAACCCCACGACTTTAGGAGCTCCTATTCGTACTCTCCCTGTAACAATTGCACTCATTATCTGTGCTGTAGCTATCAATGTTCTCACAATTATTACGTGGGATCACTCCTACATATCCAACGATGGCATTCAATATTTATCTACCGCGCAGAACTGGTTAGCCGGTAACGGAATGTCTACCGATGTCCTGATGTATGCACCACACTTCCAGGGAGTGCTTCCTGCGCCTCAAACTGTGTGGCCAACTGGATATCCATTCTTGATCGGCCTGCTATCCAAAACGGGCATCAGCACAACTACGGCGGCTTTGGCTATTAACTTCGTATTCCATGCCATTGCTGCACTGGTATTGTGGCTGATCTTACTGAGACTGGAAATAAGCAGATTCTTCGCAACTTTATGTACGTTCGGTTTCTACATCATGGCGATCCCGTGGATGTATGTGATATCAGGCATAACCGAACCAGTGTTTACTACGCTGTTGTTAGGTGCCTGTCTGTTATTGCCTTTACCAAAGTCGGTAGACCAAAGTAATTCAAATGCCGAATCCTCCGCCCTCAGCATCAAGAGCTTACTTCCGTGGATAATCTGCGGGCTGGTTATGGCGTTCAGTATCTACATACGTTACTCATCTGTGTTCATGGCAGCAGGCGTTGGTGCTGGTCTATTTTTCTACGCACTATTCACTCTGCGTTTATCATCAAAAGAACTTGTGCGGTATTGCGTTAAGTTGTCAGTGATGATGTCACTGCCATTTCTGGCATTCTGTCACCTTATGCTGCGTACTCATGCATTAGTAGGCACGCTGGACAGATATTCAGGCGAGAAAGAACCGGAAACCTGGGCATCAACAATTGTCCGATGGGCCGCTAAATCATCAGAGCTTCTGGGGTTTAATGGAGGGGAACTGGTCAGCGGCCGAGTAGCAACAATATTGTTCCTTATTTTTATGGGACTTGCCGCGCTGGTGTCAGTATTCTTTCTAACCGCTCGCTCCAAAAAAGATCAACCCACGTTCAGGACATCGCTGCCGTACGCCAAATTGCTATGTATGGTCGTCGGATTGCATACTCTTGGCCTGGTCATCTACATTTCAATAAGCTCAGTTAATACCACTCCGCTGGAAATAATAACTCGCTATGTTTATCAGATTTATCCAGGCATCTACGCATTATTCTGTTATGCCTTGTACTGGACAGTACAACACTATAAGGAAAAGCGTACTGGGACAGCAAAACTGGTACATGGCAGCATTGCCGCATTGGTAGCGATCTACCTGTTCGCGCAGATAAATTCATTGATCGCACACAAGGGAGTATATTTTTACGAAGCACTATCGCACACTGAAATGGTCGCGCTGCCAGTCAATGATGAATTAAACCTGGCTAACTTTATAGATCACTGTTATTCAGAGAACGAAAACTATCAATCCATCTGGAGCACCCACGGGCAACAATTACATCAACTGACAGGCTATGCGACTGTCACTCACAACACCGCATATACTAAAGCTCCGTTTAAAGCCAGTAAGTTAGAACAACAGATAGACGCGTACAACATCGGCCTGTTTCTGTTTATCAATTCTGATGGAAAGTATGGAGACAGCTATAACAACTACATGAACGATGTACGCGACTGGCTGCAGAAAAACGAGTATGTAAAACTGCCGATGCTCGACAGTAACTTTGGCATAGAGCAATCAGTCGATGTTTACTACCCGGCCTCCGTATGTAGTGTCTAATCAGCGTAAAAACCAGACATCAAACTAAATAGAGCCCACTCGCAGCAAACTGACAACAGCCAGCTCGCGCAGCGCATATTATTGCCGTGTGTGAGCCACCTCATCACGCATCTGGCTCCGGACAGGCACAGCCTCTATACTCTAACTTCTTGTTTACGCCGCTCGTCCTTGTTTTGTGTTTTGCACTTTAAACTTTAGAGGTACAATTA
>CAZQKJ010000218.1:0-6386 GCA_964593315.1 uncultured Granulosicoccaceae bacterium | reverse complement strand
TAGCTTGCCTTGTGTTCTACAATCACCTCTACTGCTTCCTGTGCGTACGGGTTTAGTTTGACCTCGCCGTGACTGACCCAGCGCAGATCTGAAATTTCCAGGTTGTCTGCCTCAAGTGCGGGGGCTGATGTATCGAGCTTGTGGACAAACAGTACTTGTGTAGTGCGAAGCTGCGGATAGAAAATCACACTGAACTGTTGCATGTTATCGACCTTCAGTCCGGTTTCTTCCCACAGCTCACGACTGGCTGCCAGATCAGGGCTTTCACGCGGGTCTGCGTGACCACTCGGGATGTCCCAGTCTGGATTGTAGGTGGTTTTAACCACCAAAAACTTGCCGTCTTTGTCGGTTATAAATACTTTTGCAGCCACAACATAGCCCGGGTAGAGCGTTCGGACAATTTTTCGCTGCAGATAAACGGGTAGCGCCTTGTAAACTCTAAGGGCTATTTTTTTAATTAGCATAGTTATCTAGCCAGACGCGGCGCAAGTTTTGAGTGAGTTACAGCTAAGTGACATAACCGGCAACGCTACAATTGGTGTGCCACAACCACGGTGTTGTTTTGCTGTAACAGATTAGCTTGAAAACTAACCTGTTCTCAAGACTTAAGAGCTTCTATCTGTTCGTTAGTAAGTAGTCTGGGGTTTAATCCCCGGGTAAGCAGATGAAGCTTTGAAGTCTCCTCAAGCTCCTCTGTAGCGTATACTGCTGACTCAAGCGTTTTACCTGCCATCACTGGTCCATGATTGGCCAATAAAACAGAGGTGTATTTGCCTGCCAGGCCTCTGATAGCATCACCTATCAAAGGATCACCTGGTTTGTGGTAGGGCACTAGTGCTGTCTTGCCTACTTTCATAACATAGTATGCGGTTAGTGGTGGCAATGCGTCTTGCGGGTTTGTTTCCGGAAGCAGTGATACAGCAACGGAGTGTACTGAATGCAGGTGAACTACAGCTCCGCAGGCTGGCACTGTTTCATACATTGCCGTATGCAACGGAACTTCTTTGGTAGGTTGACTGCCGCTGATTAATTGGCCGCTTTTATCCAGCAAACTTAAACTGTCAGGGCATAAATCTCCCAGCGAGGCGTTGGTCGGGGTGACGATCCAGCCGTCACCGTGTTTGACACTAATGTTGCCGGTGCTGCCGGAGGTTAAACCTCGGTCGAACAGCGATTTACCGAAGCGACAGATGCTGTCACGTATTTTGGCTTCGTTCATGATCCTGATTCAAGTTGGCGCAAGGCTTTGGAGAAAAAATCTTCAGCGCCGAAGTTTCCAGACTTTAGCGCCATAGCGATAGGGTTGTCTCCCCGGGTGCTGAGTGCAGGGACGCCTGGGTCGATCTCTGTGCCTATGTCGAATGCGTCTATGTTCAGTGCACTGACCACAGCGCCTGACGACTCACCGCCAGCTACCACAATCTTTTTATAACCGTTTTGGACTAGCTTTATTGCGATTTGCGAGAAAAAGTCTTCAATGCGATGAGCCACGGGGTTAATTCCATAGCGGGATTGCAGTGCTTTAACTTCGTCCGGGTCAGTTGATGAGTATATAAGTGCTGTATTGTCTTTGTCGGGCAAAGTCAGAGCGACTTGATCCGGTGTGAGTTTGTCTTGCATAAGTTCATGAATGTCGAGCTTGATTTTAGGGCCGTCTTTGTAGGCTGAAATCTGCTTTCGAGTAGCATCCGAACAACTGCCACATAAAATGATAGATGGGCCGCTTTGAGGTTGGAAACTTTGGCCGCTTTCCTGAAGTAAGCCTTGTTGTCTGAAATTTTCCGGTAAGCCGAGTGCAATGCCGGAGCCGCCGGTTATTAACTTAGCGTCGTTGCAGGCAGTGCCAATAGTGCGCAGGTCAACGTCCGCTGTGGCATCAACTACCACAAGTGTTTGGTTGTTGTGTTGCGCCTTGTGCAATGCATTCTTTATAGCTTGAGAGCTATCAGACACAATCGATTGTGGCACATGGCCAACTGCTGATGCACTTTGCAATTGTAGCCAGCGACGAATGTCAGGATCGGTCATCGGATTGAGCGGGTGGTTTTGCAATCCTGACTCAGATAGAAGTTTATCACCTACAAATAAATGCCCTTGATAAACCGTGCGGCCGGTGGTTGGAAATGCCGGACAGACCACGACGCCGGCGGTTTCAAGTTCCCGGGCTAACGCTTCGGCAACCGGACCGATATTGCCGTCTGCCGTTGAATCAAAAGTAGAGCAGTACTTGAACAGAAACTGCCTGGCGCCTCGAGCCTGCAGCCAGCGCAGAGCATTGAGGGATTGCTGAATGGCATCGTTTGCATCAATCGAGCGACTTTTAAGTGCAATGATGGCGGCTTCGCAGTCGGTGTCGGTTTTCTCATCCGGCACATCGATAAACTGCGTCGTACGCATTCCCTCGCGACACAAAGTATTTGCGAGGTCACTGGCGCCGGTGAAATCATCTGCAATGCAGCCAAGTAACACAGGATTATTCATAATGGATTCTTTAACTGGTTCACACGAGCTTATCACTGGATGGTCTGTAGGCGCTAATGGCACTAACACTGTGTGGATTTAACAGGGGTAGTGCTAAGATGGGTCAACTACTTCTTTGAAAATCCCGATAGAGTACTTTTGCATGAAAGCAGTTAATCTGAAAGAATTCGGTGGTGCTGACCAGTTATTTATCGACCAGGTGGAGACACCGGTGGCAGCAGATGACCAGGTTTTGATTAAGGTCCATGCGTGCTCGGTGAACCGACCGGATATTGTACAGCGCGAGGGAAATTATCCACCACCGAAAGGCGATTCAGAAATACTCGGCCTTGAGGTAGCCGGGGTGATAGAGGCGGTTGGTGCAAATGTGACTCGCTACAGTATCGGGGATCGTGTGTTCGCTCTGGTGGGCGGCGGTGGTTATGCCGAGTATGCCGTTGCTTTTGCAGATCATACGATGCCAATTCCGGATGCTCTCGATTTTCAGCAGGCTGCATGTATCTGTGAAACCTATATCACCGCGTATCTGAACGCCATTGTGTTAGGCGAGGCAAAATCAAATGACGCCTTCTTATTGCATGGTGGTGGTGGCGGTGTAAATACTGCCGCGATTCAGTTGTGTAAAGCGCTGTGTCCCGATAGCAAGGTGATAGTCACTGCATCCACAGGTAAGGTCGAACGTGTTCAGGCTCTTGGTGTAGATCACGTGATCGACTATAAGTCTCAGGTGTTTGTTGATGAGGTGAAAACACTCACCGACGGGCGCGGAGTCAATGTAATTCTTGATCATATTGGTGCCGCTTATCTGGCTGATAACATGAAAAGTCTGGCAGTCAGCGGGCGGTTAGTGGTGATTGGTCTGATGGGAGGAATCAAGGCTGAACTCAACCTGGCTACCATGATGGTTAAGCGCCAAAAAATTGTAGGTTCGGTGCTGCGCTCAAGACCGGTAGCTGAAAAAGCGCAAATTATTTCCGAATTTGAATCGCATGTAATGCCTTTGTTTGCCAGCGGAGTGATAGCGCCTTTGATATCGGATGTTTTTCCGCTGAGTGATGCAGCAGAAGCTCATCGTGCAATGGAGCAAGGCTCGCACTTTGGAAAAATAGTATTATCGGTTGTATGACAGCGACACATCACAATGACTAGGCATCGGTAAAGCCCGTGGGTCGATATCCGGAAATACGTGACCTGCAGTTACTGCTGGCACTTTCTCAGAGGAAGCACTTTACTCGCGCGGCGGCGGATTGTGGAATCTCGCAGCCCGCATTTTCAGCACGCATTACACATCTTGAGCAACAGTTGGGTGTGCCTATTGTTCGGCGTGGCAATAAGTTTCTAGGTTTTACCAAGGAGGGGGATCTGGTTTTAAAATGGGCCCGCAAGGTCATCGCTGATGCCGAGGGCATGCGTCAGGATATAGAAAGCTCGAAAGACGATTTACAAGGTGTGATTGCCTTAGGTGTGGTGCCTACGGCCTTGCCGTATGCAGCATCTGTTTCTACATCATTGCGTGCGCGGCATGAGCACTTGACGATTCAGATACAATCCTTGAGCTCCACCGAGATTGCGCGCGCCTTGCACGAGTTTGTGATAGATGCAGGTATCACCTACGGTGAAGAGAAAGACAACGGCTCGCTGCGCTTTGATGAAATATACAAAGAGCACTATGTTTTGCTGGCACCGCCACACCTCGCACCGCGCTTGAAAGGTAGTGCCACATGGGAGGAGGCTGCTTCCCTGCCGCTATGTTTGTTGAGCAAAGATATGCGGTTCCGTCAAATTGTTGATGAGGTATTTGAAAGTGCGGGTGTCATTGCTCAGCCGGTTATGGAAACTAACTCGTTTATCGCGGCAACGGTGCAAGTGAATAATGGCGCGGCGGCAACTATTGCTCCTCAGAAGCTGGTTGATAGCTTATTCCTTGACCATAACGCTGCTAGCCTGACACTCAAAAAACCGGTTGTCGAGAAAATGATTGGTCTCGCCACCATGGATCACGAGCCAGCTCTCCCTGCAATCGATGCATTGCGTGATGTGATTGGCTTTTCCGCGTAGTACTCTTTAGTTTATCCGGATTCAAGTCATTCAAAAACATGAATTACTTTTATCGTATCTGCGTTTGGTTATTCTATCCCCAGTCAAGTTCGCCGGATTTGGGGAAAAATTCCTCTGACGGGGTTGTGATTTTTGGGTTGTAGCCTTTGGAAACTTGTCTATTTGCGTTAGAAACACGTTTGTAGCGTGTGCTACTGCGCTTTTCCGCTGAGTGTACTGAAAAAAAACGTGTCCTCGCCGTTCTATATATCGTGAGGCGCTGCTAGGAAGCGACGCAGATACTACTGGCGAGCGAGCTCGCAGATAGCAGTAGAATCATACGGATGCTGTAGTGGGTGATGCGATTCACCTTTGAAGTCTATGAGAATCTTTGTGGCTTTCCCGGAATTTTGTTCCGGTGAAGATCAAGCGAAAGGATTCGCGAAACCGTTTTCAGGGTGGACGCGATAGTGGACTTACATACCAGCATAAACAGGAATCTGATTGTCATCAGCTTGCTGTCTACATTATTAATTTTTGTGTTGAGCGCAGTCTTTTGGATGGATGCGTATGTGCAGCGTAAGGGTGCTGTGCAGCTACAGAGCTCCACTGCACCTGAGCTTACACTGTTTGATCTTGCCTCCAGTCTCGATACTGAGCGTTCCTTGCAGCACGCAATGCTATCGGCAACATCGTCGTCGCAGGAAAAGATCAACTCGTTGCGTGATGCGACGTCCAGATCGCAAGAGTTAATGCAATCTGCAATAGAGCAGATAACAAAATCCAGACAAATAGAAAGCAGATTCATACAGCACAGCTATGGTCCCCAGGCTATAGAGATTTCTGTAAAAGAGCTGTCTGACGGATTCGACCGTATGCAGCAGATAAGCTGGATCACGATGGGTCAAATCGCCAAGCCCCCTTTGCAGCGCAGAGAATTTCTGCGAATGCAGCATTTTGATGCTTACAGTAACCTTATCCGGAAAGTTAATAGTCTACGTCACCGGACTCAGTATTTCCCTGCCAGAAAATACAATCAGGTATTGGCTGTAGATGGCTTAAAGGATTCTGTGTGGAACCTAAAGGAAGCGGTGTTGCAGAACAGCTCGTTGTTACACGGTTACCTGGTCAAAAGCGAAAATAATTCACTCGCCAATATCGAAAAAGCCGGTGTACTGTTCAGAACATACCAGCAATCGCAGATTGCCGAAGATGCTGTGTTTGAAATAAAGGAATTTATCGAAGGACAAGGGGAGTCTAGTTATCTTGGTGTTCAGCTCAGTCAGCTATTGGACTTGTTCGAATCTGACTATAAACCCGCTGAGAAAAAACTGGTTAGAGCGATAGATAAAGACAGGTCACTGGAGTTGAGTTCCAGTGAATGGCAGTTGGCCTACAGTGGTGTTCAGGCAGCGATTGATAAACTATCGGCCGATACTGTCAGTAAAACTATGGAGACTGCCTACGACATTAAAGGTAGTGCCAGTCGAACATTGTTACTGGATACGGTGCTGGTGGGGCTGTGTATTGGCATGGCCGTGGTATCCACCGGTATAGCAAAGAGAGTTCAGCACCAGGCAACTCATGATGATCTGACTCAGTTGCCGAATCGCCGTTATTTCTCGCAGGCTTTGTTAGAGTCAATCAGCAAGGCTGATCAGGCGTCTGAGAAAGTGGCTCTGTTGACTGTGGATTTAAATCGCTTTAAAGCGGTTAACGATACCATGGGCCACGCCGTGGGTGATTCACTGTTATCACAAGTGTCAGAGCGCCTGACAGAGTGTGCCGGTGACAATATGCTGGTATCAAGAATGGGCGGTGATGAATTTGCCATGCTGATTCAATCCTGTGAGAAATATAAAGCCAGT
>CAZQKJ010000217.1:0-6388 GCA_964593315.1 uncultured Granulosicoccaceae bacterium | reverse complement strand
TAAGATCCCTGCTGCTTACAAGACTATCAATGTCACTGAAGTGGCTACGCCTGCAAGTCAGCGTTCTGTTGAAATCCCTGCCAGCTACAAGAATGTTAGCCGTCAGGAACTGGTAAGTGAAGCTCGAGTTGAGTGGCGTGAAATCCTTTGCGAAACCAACATGACTTCAAGCAAGATCAGCCAGATACAAGGTGCACTGAAAGCCAAAGGCTTCAACCCTGGCCCGATCGACGGAAACATTGGTTCTGACACTATGTCTGCAATCAACGCGTTCCAACGCTCTAAAGGTCTTCCAGTTGAGAAGTACCTGACTATGGATACTGTACGCGCACTAGGCGTGTAGTAGACTAAAAGTCTATAGTAGTATCGAAGCCCGTGTCTTTGACACGGGCTTTTTTATGTCTGTTCGGGCGATCACTTTCCGGACATACCGCTAGCCAATAAGCTTTAGCAACACAACACCTGCAGCGACTGTGATCGCGGCAAGCACTCGTTGCCTGCCAAACGGTTCTTTTAAAAACAAAGCGCCGATCAAAGCTGCGAATATCACACTGGTTTCACGCAACGAAGAAACCAAGGCTATTGCACCAAGGCTCATCGCGTAGATTACCAATCCATAGGCCACCCCCGAAATCACTGCCCCTACTGCTATGGATCCTGGTGAGTCTTTAAGGTATGCAAACCATTCTTGTCTTCGAGTCACCAGAAGCCAAATCACTATGGGCACGGCTTCGAATGTAAACAGCCATAGAATGTAGGATAACGCGTTGCCAGAGACTCGCGCACCATAGCCATCGATCACGGTATACATAGCGATAAAAACTGACGTGACCAGACCCCACGCAAGTGCTGTTGTAGTCACTTGCCCTCGGCGTTTACCCACCAGGGCCAGACTCATTAAACCGGTGCTGATTATCACAATACCCACTGCACCGCCGACAGAAAGCTTTTCACCGACAAAAAGCCAGGCACCAATCGCTACTAATACCGGCGCCATTCCCCGAAACAACGGATATACCAGTGACAGGTCTCCACTGCGGTAGGCTTGCGCGAGTGTGAAGTAGTAGACGTTGTGTACGGCCACCGACGCTGCGATAAACCAGAAACTTTCTGCCGACGGTAGCGGCACAAATGGCAGCGCCAGCAAACACAACATGCCGGCCCCTCGATAGGCGGCAATTGAAAACTCTGGCGTGCCACCTGACTTTACCAGAGCGTTCCAACTGGCATGCATGACTGCCGCCAGCAGCACCAGGGCAATCAGATAAGTACTCACTGCAGCGATTGCATAGTTATTGGCCTGGCTACTGGCTCGGTGATGGGTGCGGTTGCAGGCTCTATTTCAGTGATGCCAAAGGCACCGGCAGTTACCAAGTGGCAGACCAAAATACCGACTGGCGCACAGATCATGTGGTCTGTGCCCACTGCTGGATATAACGAATATCGATAGTTAACCGCACATTCGCAACCTGTAAGTCGATTAATTGGTGGATTTGCCGAAGAAATAGATAACTACCCGTGAAATTTTTATATCGCCATGCTGAAACTACTGTCTACTGTACTGGTTTTATGTATCTCATGCCTTACCAGTGCCAGCCTGAGAGCTGACGTATCGATTCAGGGTTCACTGAAAAAGTGGCATCCGCTGACGGTCGATATTTCAGGGGCCACCAATCCACTTGGCGAGAACCTGAGTCTGCCACATCCTTTTCTGGACTTCCGCTACGATGTTATCTTCACCAGCCCGCACGGTGCCACTCATACTGTACCTGGCTACTTTGCCGGTGATGGTCAGGGCAACGGTATCGGAGATGTCTGGCGGGTAAAGTTTTCACCCGACGAGGTTGGCGAATGGCAGTACGAGATCTCTTTTCGAGCAGGCAAGAACGTCAGTGTCTCTGATATCAACAGTGGCAGAGCGTTACCCGTGAGTGGACAAAGCGGAAGCTTTACCATCAATCCCAAATCAAAAAACGACCCCGGTTTTCTAAAATACGGGCGCCTTGAGTATGTATCCGATCACTATCTAAAATTCAACGATGGTCCGTACTGGATAAAAGGCGGTATCGATAGCCCTGAAAATCTATTTGGCTATGCAGGTTTTGACAATACCCGCGATCATCCAGGTGGCGCGAGTACAGGATCGTTGCAGGACGGGGTACACCACTATGAAAGCCATCGTGCAGACTGGAATACCGGTGATCCGCTATTTACCAACAGTCAGACACCAGATGCCGCCAAAGGCATTATCGGTGCGATCAATTATCTATCGGAGGAAGCGGTTAACTCGGTGTACTTTCTGCCCATGAATCTCGGTGGTGACGGACGCGACACCTACCCGTTCATTGGAACCTCAGGATCTGCACACGACAATACTCACTACGATATATCAAAACTCTATCAGTGGGATATTGTGCTTAACCACTTACAGAATAAAGGTATTGCAGCACACATAGTTTTGGGTGAAACAGAGCAAGGCAATACGCGATGGCTGGACGATGGAGAGCTTGGAGTTGAAAGAAAGCTCTACTATCGAGAGATGATAGCGAGATTCTCCTATCTTTTGGCGGTTAAATGGAACTTAAGCGAAGAGAGCCCACTGGGATTTGAAAGACACAAAAGCTTTGCGAACTTTATCCGTCAACTTGACTGGGCCAATCATCCGATAGCGGTACATTCACACTTGAATAAGCCTGCGGATGTATACGATCCTATTCTCGCAGACCCACAGTTACTCACCGATCCGTACATTACTGCAACCTCTATTCAGTACTCGCCTTTTAATGCCAATCAGTTTGTTGAAGAGTGGCGCGATAAATCAAGAGCACAGGGAACACCATGGGTTATCGACATGGATGAGATTGCCCCTGCCCTGACTGGTCTTACCGGTGATAACGCCGATACACTGCGCCGCACCGTGTTATACCCCGTGTATTTCAGCGGTGGCAATCTCGAATGGTACTTTGGTTATCATGCATTACCACTTGGCGGTGATCTGCGCACCGAGGACTTCAGAACCCGTGAAGCTATGTACAAGTACATGCGCTACGCACGGGAGTTAATGCAACAAGAGTTGCCGTTCTGGGAGATGGAACCCGCCGATGAACTACACAGCAACGGTGCTACTGGCGGGGTTCAGGTATTTGCCAAACCATTGCGCAACTATGCGATCTATCTACCCGATGGTCGTGAAAGCGGCAGCCTGAATATCGAGGCAGGAAATTATCGTCAACGATGGTTCAACCCTCGCACCGGATTATTTGAAGGCACAGAGACCACCACAACCAGCCTGCCGATTGTACTGGGTGAACCGCCGAACACACCGGGACAGGATTGGGTGGTATTGCTGGACATCGATAATATTGCCGAGGTGGAAAGTGCGCCTGACGCAACCACAACTGAACCGGACGCGAACCTTGTAACGGATACAAATTCCAGCGAAGAAGAGTCACAGACCTCGCCGGTCGATGCCGTGCCCGAAAATGAAGTAGCGCGAAAATCCTCAAGCGCAGGTGGCGCACTGGATTTATGGATTCTGCTATTCGCGGCCTTTTTAATGGCCCGGAAAAGCGTCATTGCGAGGAAAAGTTACTTGTAATTCTCATTATGTCATGACATTATATCTACACTATCGATGCCGGCCAACACCGGTCATCGGATATTCGTAAGCTACAATAGGCAAGAATTACCTCACAGCTACGATTCCCAGGTAACCGGAATAGTCATGTCTAAGTCAACTACAAATCAGCATTTTCATCTTTTCAAATGGGCTCTTACTGCGGTGAGTATCGCCGTGCTGAGTGCCTGCGGTGGATCCGACAACCCGACCTCATCAGATGCACAAACCCCGACAGAGGCTGATGGTTCAAACAATCTTCAAGCTAACGGCGACCCTAACCAGAGTAATGGCCAGAGCAATGGCCAGAGCAATGACAGTGGAAATGAAAACCCGGTCACTGAAAATCCGCAGTCACTAACCATACAGCGGCTGCCATCCGGCGGTCACGTGAGCAATCCCGAGTTTCAGTGGCCCCCTGTTGCTGGTGCAAGTAGCTACAGACTTGTGATTGAAGATGATCGTGGTGACCGGATATCAGAACAATTTACCGCGCAGCAAGCGGGCTGCCTGGATGTCACGACAGCGTGCCAGTTCACTCCATCAGTGCAGATCCATGACAGCATTTTAAAATGGCGCACCGAAGCATTTGATGCATCAGGCGCATGGATGGAAACCAGTGACAATGTAGACTTTAATACCCTGCGATCACTCAGTGCTCAACCCTATACCGATTTTGACACGATAGGTGCGCCACCGAATCCTGGGCATGGTTTTCCTACATTGACATTTGATCAGTTTGTGGTGCTCAACAATGACTGGAACGCCGCTGCCATGTTCAACGATAACTGGTCACAATCGGTATCGATTGACAGACTAAGCAACGGTAACGCCCAGATCATTCTTGAGTATGACTGGCTCACCCAGGCAGACGGTGATGAATTTTCAGTTAAGTCCTACCCGCAGGTAGTGTATGGAAACAAGCTGGGGGCTCATGTATCAGGCACACCTGAAGACCTGGGTCTGCCAGAAACAGTGGCTAATCTTGATGAATTCCGCATTGACTACCAATACACAGAAACCGGTAGTGCCGAGCGCAACCTCGCCTTTGAGTCTTTCTTTCATACAGACTGCGAGATTGGTGGCCCCAACTTTGATGTTGATGACCGTGAATTTGAGATGATGGTCTGGATCGCTAACCCTGACATCCGCACACCGGGTTCAACCAGAGCCGTAACCGGCGTCATGATTGATAACCAGCTGTGGGATGTATGGATCAAGCCAGAACAAGATGATGAGTACCTGGCCTTCACTGCCGTAAATGAAACCAACAATGGAACATTAAACTGGAATCGATTCGTTGACTGGACGGTGGAATGGACTGCGGCCAATCAATCGGTGTACGGCATAAAAGTACTGGAACCAAACTTGTGCATGTCTGCAATTGAATTTGGCGTAGAAACTTTCTGGGGTGCCGCCAGATTGCAGCTCGACGAATTAGAGATAACGCGTCAGTAAAAAACGCGGTAATCTTGAGGCCTCAATCTGATTACTCTCAGGGTTGCAGCCTGCATTGCAAGAATACGATTTCATCATAATTGGTGCAGGCTCTGCAGGTGCTGTGGTTGCCAATCGCCTTAGTGCTGACTCCCGTAACAAGGTCCTGCTACTTGAAGCCGGTGGTACAGACAAACGCTTGTTTGTGCAAATGCCTATCGGCTACGGCAAAACCTACTACGACAAAAGCGTAAACTGGAAGTATCACACCTTGCCGGAAGCGGGCCTTAATAACAGGCCCAGCTATTGGCCAAGAGGCAAAGTCCTGGGTGGCTCAAGCTCCATAAATGCAATGGTTTA
The DNA here is from genome assembly GCA_964593315.1 of uncultured Granulosicoccaceae bacterium. Taxonomy (GTDB): domain Bacteria; phylum Pseudomonadota; class Gammaproteobacteria; order Granulosicoccales; family Granulosicoccaceae. The sequence goes on along the minus strand of CAZQKJ010000217.1, from coordinate 975 downwards.
TGTACGTGGTCACATGAAGGATTACAACGATTGGGCAGAGGTTGCCCCTGGTTGGAGCTGGAATGATGTAGCGCCCATATTTAAACGTATGGAAGCCTGGGATGGCAGTCCTCACGAGGATAGAGGTACCGATGGCCTGCTCTCAGTACACAGCACGCATGCAGAGGTTCATCCATTGTGTGATCACTTCTTACGCGCTTCACAGGAACTGCAGATCCCTTTTAACGCTGACTACAACTCCGATGCCATGGAAGGCGCTGCACACTTTCAGATCACCACCCAAAAAGGCTGGCGCGGATCTACATCGCGCTGTTATCTGCAACCCGTTTTAAAAAGACCTAACCTGACGATTAAAACCCGTGCACATGTGACCCGCCTTGAAATGCAAGGCAACAGAGTGGTTGGTGTCAGCTTCAAAACAGGCAAGCTCGAAGAAACCGTTAAAGCCCATCGTGAAGTGGTGTTGTGTGCTGGTGCCGTCAACTCCCCGCAACTATTGGAACTGAGCGGTATCGGGGATGCTGAGCGTCTGCAATCGTTAGGCATTAAGCCGGTGCACCATAATCGTGCTGTGGGTGAACATTTGCGCGATCATCTCGGTGCAGACATTGTTTGTAAATCCAGGTTACCGAGTCTCAATCAGGAACTCAGGCCGCTTAAAGGTAAAGTCATCGCCGCACTCAAGTATCTGTTATTCAGATCCGGGCCACTGAGTCTAAGCGTCAATCAGGCAGGTGGTTTTATCCGCACACATTCAAACAGTGACAGACCCGATCTGCAGTTGTATTTCTCACCATTGAGCTATACCCGTGCACCCGTTGGCACACGCCCGCTGGTCAATCCGGATCCGTTCGCAGGCTTTCTACTCGGCTATAACCCCTGTAAACCAACCAGTGTTGGTAATACCCATATTCACTCCAAAGACCCGTTCGAAGCACCGAACATACAACCTAACTATCTGTCAACGGATCACGA
>CAZQKJ010000216.1:4752-6474 GCA_964593315.1 uncultured Granulosicoccaceae bacterium | reverse complement strand
CCGCAACCGGCTGCAGCACAAGCCGTCAGTGCAACCAAATCTTCAGGTGGAATCGTGAATCGGGTGATGTCGTTCTTCTCATCTGAGCCCGCACCGACTGAAGAGAAACAAACCGAAACCAAAACCCAACAGGGTCGTAGAAATAACAATAACCGCAATCAAAAACCAAGGCGCGGCGGTCGCAACCAGCGCAACAACAATAATCAGGATGACAAGCGCCAAAACAACAAGAACAATAGAAACAACAATAACAACAAATCTGCTGATTCGGATGCAAAGCAGAGCAACAACAATCGCTCTCAGTCCAATAATCAACAACGTAACTCACGTCGTGGCGGCAAGCAGCAGTCTAACAACCAATCACAAACTGCAGAGACTTCGCAGCAAAGTCAAAACAATAGCCAAAACACAAACCAGAACAAACAAAGCGCTGAGCAAACCAGCTCAAACAACCAGTCTCGCTCAGAAAACCGTAACTCCAGAGGCGGTAACCGAGGTCGTCGAGGCAGAAATTCAAGACGCGAAACCACCGCCTCCACAGATCAGGCAAGCCAAAGTGAAACTACCCAAGGTAATAACAACCAAGGCAATGCAAACAGGCCAAAAGAAGATACACAAGTAAAAGCCGTCTCCTCCGACAGCAATCAACACAGCACCACTGAAAGCAGCAAGGAACGCAGCTCCCGTCACTCAAGCAGAAACGCGAACCGACAAGCCGATCAAAGTACCGGACAATCGACAGACCGCGACAAGCAAGCAGATACTGGCAACACAACCAGTGCACAAAGCACTGCCCAAAGCACAGCTCAAAGCTCTAACAGAGACAACACACGGCGCGTCGTGCGCAGTGACACTCGAGCTACCAGTGATACTCGCACTTCTGAACAGAGCAAAGACAGCAGCTCGGCTCAAAGCACATCCAATAGCGAAACGAGCGACTCTGTCCGTCGAGTGACAAGAACCGTGCGCACCACTACCGCACAGCCAACTGACGACACCACCAGGTCAGCTACAACACAAACCCGTAGCGCAAGCACAGATAGATCTGCCCATGCGTCAACGCCCGGCGTCCGCACCGAGCAGCAGTCTGACAACAATCAGAAGTCAGAAGCCAACTCCAATGACAGCAAGACACAGTCAACTACTGACGATCAGAACCGACAATCGCCAAGTGGCAACAGAGCACCGCGCAGTCGCTATAATCGCAGTGGTCGACGACGTCAGAAGCAGGACAACAAAACTGGATCTGAAGGGCAAAATGATCAATCTTCAACCAGCTCTGCAGTCAAGATAGTCTCTGACAACAGTGATTCGTCCGGATCGCCACAATCAGGCTCGTCAGGTACTAAGGAAAGGCATTCCGCGTCAGCGGGTAGAGAGACCCAACAAAGAGTTAAGACCCCACAGAACCAGAGTGAATCTACACCGCAGTCAAAGCCTGCCACTGCGACTCACCCTGCCTCTGCAAATCAAGCAGAGCCAAAGACAACACAGTCTTCACCGACTACGGCATCGATTCAATCGAGCTCCCAGGGAACCTCACAGGCAAGACCGACAACAAAGTCTTCCAGCGGATCTGCAGCCGGCCTGCAACAGGTCGAGACATCCGCCAAGCAACAGGCAATGCAGGAAGGCAAGAAGGTATCATCGATGCAGCCCAGCCAGCTAAAAAGCACAGTTCGCTCTTTGGCCTCAGATAAACCGGCAGGTGATAAACCGGCA
>CAZQKJ010000216.1:0-4652 GCA_964593315.1 uncultured Granulosicoccaceae bacterium | reverse complement strand
GATAAACCGGCAGGTGATAAACCGGCAAATGATAAGCCTGCGACTTCCAAGACCACCGATGGGCCAAAGCTACAAAAAATTGAAACCAGGAATCACGATACTGATCACAGCTAGAGCCTGCAGTATTAGATGTTTATCTAAAGCCCGCTGCACTGCGGGCTTTTTTTTGCGTTTAAATACCCGCAAACAAAGCTGGCAACATACTGATATCTTCAATCACAATATCCGCACAGCATTCAAGCTCAGACCTTGAAGCAGGTCCGGTTAATACACCGATAGTCAGTTGTGCACCATGTGCAATACCGGCATTGATATCGTGCAAGCTGTCTCCTACCATCGCAATTTCCGAGGGTGCAAGCTCAGTTGCAGTACAAAATGCTTCAAGCATGCCCGGCTGTGGTTTACTACCAAAACCGGAATCAAAACCACAGATAAAATCAAATAAGTGATCGACTTTACTATCGCTCAATTGCGATAACGCACTCTGCGCTGTATCGTTCGTCGCAACCCCCTACTTGTAACCACCGATTTTTAGAGAATCGAGCACATTAACCGGATTATTAACCGGTGCCAGCGGCAAATTGTCTAAACTTTTTGTACAAACCTGGTTAATTTCTTCAAGCTCTATACCTGGCAGTATTTCAGACAGTGCTTTTACTGTGTCGTCTGCTGCACCACTGACAATTAAAGATCCGGGTTTAAAGCTCTTGCGATGAAGGTCATAACCGATCACTGTTGCAAGCTCTAGCGCGAGTCCATTATCCCCATCACTCAGAGAACTTAACACTCGATCACACCAGACAGACCACACTGCATCAAATTCAAACAGGGTACCGTCTTTGTCAAACAGAATGCCTGACACACTTGAAGCTTTGGCTTTATGGTCTTTTCGATAGATCATCTGCAAACTTGAATCAACATACTGTACATATAAGCGCCAGGCAACAACACCTGGTATCACAACTCATGGCAAACAGATGACTCAATAACCAATGGCACATCCATCTTTACGCGGATCAGAGCCGCCAATTAGCACGCCCTGCTCCCAATCAACCCACACGGCTTGCGAACCACCCAGCGGACTTGGCGCTGGCACCATGTTATGTCCCTTGGCCCGCAGGCTTTCCACAGTTGATTGGGGCAGTGAGCTTTCAAACTCAATGGCTTCTTCACCCGGCACCGGAAATATTCTCGGCATATCCTGCGCTTGCTGTATGTCCATTCCAAAATCGATCATACGGGTCAGGAACTGCATATGGCCGTACGATTGATAGTGTCCACCCATCACCCCATAGGGCATGACCGCTTTACCGTCTTTCGCTAACATACCGGGGATAATGGTATGCATGGGTCGTTTATTAGGCCCAATACAGTTTGGATGGCCTGCTTCAACCACAAAAGATTCACCACGGTTGTGCAACATAACCCCGCTGACCGGTGCCATTTGAACACTGCCAAAACTGTGAAAGATCGAATTGATAAAACTACAACAATTGCGATCTTTATCCACTACCGAGATAGTCACAGTGCTCTGATGAGGCTTTGCAGTAAACTGAGGTAGTTGATTGAGCGATGCATCAGGGTTGATACTGTTGCGCAGTTCTGTGGTATGTTCATCAGACAGCATCCAGTCAACCGGAACATCACCACTCCGCATATCACCCACATACAGATTTCTGTCATTGTATGCCAACCTGCCCGCCTCTATTTCAAGATGCAGTCTATCGGGTGACATAGGGTCTATTCCATTTACCGCAAAGCCATTGACTATGTTCAATAACTGCAGAGCAATTATGCCCTGGCCGTTAGGTGGAATTTGAAAAGCTTCATAACCTTTGTATTCAGTGCTCAGTGGTTTGACATACTCACCACTCACAGCTGCAAAGTCATCAAGCGTATGTAATCCCCCGAGTGACTTCAGATAACCAACAATATCTTCAGCAATCTCACCAGTGTAGAAAGCATCACTACCGCCGGCGGCAATTTTTTTGAGAGTGCCGGCCAGTTGCGGCTGATGATGTATTTGTCCTAACGACAGAGTTTTACCATTGGGTAGAAACACTGCGGCAGCATTGGCATCACGTTGCAATAGCTCTATCTGTTTCGCCTGGTCATAACTGACTCGGTGAGAAACCGGGTAACCGTCTATTGCATAGTCAATGGCAGGTTTTAGAATTTGCTCGAGTGCAAGGCTACCAAAATCGTTATTCAATCGACACCAGGCTTCCACTGCACCAGGTACCGTTACCGAGTGCGGAGATTGCCGTTCAATTGAAGTTATTCCCTGGGACAGGTACCAATCAACACTTGCAGCAGCAGGTGTTTTTCCTGAGCCGTTATAAGAGTGCATCGAATTTACATCACCACCAGGCGCGTAAAAACAAAAGCAGTCCCCGCCAATTCCGGTTGAATGGGGTTCTACAACACACTGCACAGCACACGCGGCAATGGCAGCATCCAGCGCATTCCCGCCTTGTTTAAGAATCTCTATTGCTGTCTGCGTAGCAAGTGGATGCGAGGTCGCAGCCATGCCCGCGCCGGAATACACCGCAGAACGACCGGGAAATTCAAAATTACGCATACAATCGTCCACTCAAGTATCACCAGTTGCCCGATGTTACCATTCGGTGCAGTGCCGGTATACAAACTGTGGACTGCGCGTCGTAAGCGGTACCTGAACTAGCGCTCTATGGTATAGAACAGATCGCCGCCAGACTTGTTATCATTTTTTGAACCGATCAGAGCGAGTCGATCCGAGAGTCGGTAGCGCATATTAAAGGTTTGAACTCGATCAAATATATCGATAGCGTAACTGACATATAAATCAGGTGTCAGGTATTTACCTAATGTGACACTCGCACCACCGACAGGCCTGCCAACCAGTATATAAGACAGAGTATTGGCATCGGTCTGAACCGGATCAGAGATCAGCTCAAACGTCGGCTGTTGCGCGGTGCCTCGTATTTGTGCACCCGCTCTAACATCGTACTCTACTACGTCACGGGCTACATCAAAGTCGAGCCCGGGATTATCTAACGGTCCGCCGCCAAATAATATTCGGCCTCGTTCAATAGTGAGTTGTTGTCCGTATAAAAAGAACTCGCCGCTCAGCACTTCAATGACACCACTGCCAGTGGGTGGAGTACCGGGAGTCTGCTCAACGCTCAGTGTGCCACCCAGTCCGCCGTCAAACTGACCGGCTTTGATACGTACATCATCACCTAATGCGACATCGACATCCAGCCTGACCCGACTGGTAGCCTCGTCCTCTTCTTCCGGTGCAGCGCTCGCCTCTATAATTTTTACATCGGTAGACTCTACGATAGCGCCAGACTCACCACCGGCTGCAATAAATGCAAAAGGTATTGTTACCTCGCCAGTGACGGCTATGTTTTCATTGTCTATTTTTATATCAAGGTCTGGTGATATGGTGGCTTTCTGGCGCTCAGCGTTAGCGACTCTGAAGTCTTCGCCTTGCAAAGCCATTTCCATCTGACCGGTTTCAGTATTAAAAAAGCCACCAACACTGAGATTGCCTTCACCGGATAAAATCTGCCCTTCTAACTCAAGCTTGCCGGTACCGTCACTGACCGCTTTGATATTTCCTTCTCTAAGTTTCAGTGATATTGCAGGAACCTCAGCGCCAAAATCCACCAGATTGATATCCCCTGTGAGAATAGGAGCGGTCAACGTGCCAGATAAAGTCACATCTGAATAAAACTCACCATCAATACTGCGCAATTGGGTAGAACCAATACCGGCTAATGAAATATCCTGAACTTCACTCACCACGCTACCGCTAAGATTCTGTTCTCCATAAAGATCCGTTGTTACAATGTCGGCCTTTATCGTACCTATTTCACCCAGTGCAAGATCAACGTTAGTGCTGAAGCGGTCATCCTCTAGCACTGCGTCAATTTCACTCACACCCAGTGTCACGGAAATAATATTGCCACCGCTTTCCAACTGTACTGTGCCACGCGGTAAGTCAAAATGCGCCACCGCATTCGGTTTACCCCCGGTTGGCATGGAGAACTCGACATTACCCGACAACGGTGCGTCAATCTGAATATCCGGTGGCATTAAATCTCTGTAGAGATCGGAGTTGAATCTTTCTATAGCAAGCCGTGCTTCTACACCTGAACTTGCTTGCCATGCACCATCTGCACAAACCACCGCGGGCAGATTGGTAACACAGAGCACTGACGTGCTCAGAGACTCCCGTGATGCATCAATGGCTACCGGATCATGGAGCTTCCAGTCACCGACCGAAGTTTTCAGGACTTCAAACTCATCGATCGATCCACTCCAGACTTCGTCTTCAATGCCACCGTTGAGTTTGAGCGCAAGGTTTGGTGACGCCGCACCGGTGAGAGAAGCTGTCAGCTCATGTTTCTCAAGATCACCACCGCCTTTAATAATAAGCTCGTCCCATTGGTAACCTGCAGCTTCCAGCGACTCACCGGTCAGATTGATATCTGATCGGGTTTTACCGCTTAAGTCGATCATACCGCTGCCTTGCAAGGTTTTACCGGCCAAAGACCCAGACGCGAAGTCATTGGCTGCCAGTTCGAACTCAAGTGCTGGCGCTTCACGAGTACCGTTCAACTTACCTTGCAGCGCAACATCACCTTTCAAACCCGGTACGATAT
>CAZQKJ010000215.1:0-6553 GCA_964593315.1 uncultured Granulosicoccaceae bacterium | reverse complement strand
CGTCCCATGTCTCCTGCCATGGTCGGTGCAGACGACTGCCGTAGGTACTTTCCATTAACACAATATCTGCTTCATCAATCATGGTGAAGTCACGCAAGATAGCCGTGCCGCGATGACCGAGATCGCCACTGAAAACAACCTTTCTCTTGAGCTTGTCTTCCTGTAGCCAGATTTCCACGATGGATGAACCGACGATGTGTCCCGCCACTGATAACTGAATGGTCACCCCCGGGAGAATTTCTTTTTTCTCACCGTAGGCGAGCGGGCTGAACAGCGTCAGAGCTTTTTCCGCGTCGCCCTTTTCATAGAGTGGCTCGAGTGGTTTTTTACCCTTGCGTGCCCGATGTTTGTTTTCCCATTGTGTGCTTTTAAAGTTTAGATAAGCAGAGTCTTTTAATAGCGTATCGCACAGGTCAGCGCTTGCCTGGTGAGTATAGATAGGGCCGTTAAATCCGGATTTGATCAGCAGCGGTAGTCGACCGCTATGATCAATATGTGCGTGACTGAGAATGACCGCGTCAAGCTTTGCCGGATCAAATGGAAACGGATCGCGGTTTCGGTTTTCGTCTTTCGATCGTCCCTGTATTAGTCCACAGTCAAGTAAAACCGTTTTGCCCGCCACTCTAATCAGATGGCATGAGCCTGTAACCTCTTGCGCTGCTCCGCAGGATTGAATTTCCAATGTGCGACTCCGGTTGTTGAGCCCGAATGATAGCTTTTCCGGAGAGTGCATCATAGCCGGAGTACATCCGGTCCGCCGGTATTGAGGGTGCAGAAATTAAAAAGGCCGGCATAAAGCCGGCCTGAAAACCAATGTGCGTGATGGTTTTTTCGTCTAGCGGCGTTTGAAGATTGCCACTATCAGAATAAGAATGACACTGCCTACGGCGGCCGCGGCTGCGTTAAATAACGGATGGTTGTCAGTGATGTGGCCTGAGAATGTCATCGCAAGACCTCCCAGAAATGCGCCCAGAAACCCGAGGCAAATGTTGCCGAACCAGCCAAACCCGCGGCCTTTCAGTGCAGCTCCCAGCATCAGTCCGAGCAGCATACCAATGACCAGATAGATCAGTAGCGTCAGTATTGTGACATTTTCAATCAACGTCTGTACTCCGATATTTTTTAGTTATAGAAATCACCCGTCCGGTGCGGTGCCGAACGGATCTCCAGAGTGTAGCAGGGTATTTGGAATCTGCGAGTGCCCAGTTCTATGCGCTCCAGTGCCGGATAGTGGAATAAAACGGAAAGACGCGGCTTGTGATGAAACTGAAAAAGCCGGGAAGACATTCGGCTTCCTGAACTTACCAGCCAACCTTATGTTTGATAGAACCGGGTAGGTGAGTGGTGGATTATCTATTCCCGCTCAGTGCCCAGTCCCAGTAGAGCTCTCGACTGAGTTTGGCTATCGGTCCCGGTTGAAACTTCTTATCTTCAAGTTGCGTCACGGGTGTGACCTTGGAGATATTGCCGGTCGCGAAAATTTCATCAGCTTTGGCAAAATCTTCGACGGTCAGGGTTGTTTCGTGCACGATTCTACCCTCAGCGGTAAGCAGTGAAGATACGCGTTTTCGGGTAATCCCGTTTAAAAAAGTACCATTGGGTGCGGGAGTGAAGATCTCACCGTCTCTAACCATCATAATGTTTGATGTTGCGGTTTCTGCAACGTTACCCAGCGGATCACAAACGATCGCGTTTTTGAAACCTTTACTATTCGCTTCGCGCAGCATGCGTGCGTTATGAGGATACAGGCAAGCGGCTTTCGCGTTGACCAGTGCCATAGCAAGTGTTGGCCTACAGAAGCTGGTTGTGGTGAGCGTCATGCTCGCATCAGTACCTGGCATTGGTACATCTTCAAGGCACAGACAGAAATCGGTCGACTCAGGGTCGCCGGCTACTACTGTTGGCCCCGAGTCGCGAGACCAGTACATGGGTCTGATATAAACCGCCGCGTCTGCCGGATAATTTGCGAGCCCCTCTTTGGCAAGTTCTACCATATCAGGGGTACTGATAGTCGGTTGCAATCCCATGGCCAGCGCAGATTGATTAACCCGCTCACAGTGGGTTTCAAGATCCGGTGTCACGCCTTCAAATTGCCTTGCGCCATCAAACACCAAGGTACCCAGCCAGGTTGCGTGGTCGGCCGCGCCTAAAATCGGGGTATTTCCTTCCGTCCACTCTTGCTGGAAGTATGTCCACACTTTGTTGCCTACGGCCATTCGCTTGTCTCAGACTTTAAAGGGCTAGTGTAGCAGTACTACTGAGCACACTGTGTCGCAGATGTGTACCGGGTTTGATGGTGTTTTGGGCATCTGTTTAGCCCGACAAGGATGAAAGTATGGTAGCGTTTTCAATCAATCAGGTGTCTTCCTCAGCCCATTGGAGCGTTAAGTGTCAATCACCAGCAACTTGAGAATCGACAGCGCGCGTCTATGGGATTCAATAATGGAGATGGCAAAGATTGGTCCCGGTGTTGCCGGTGGCAATAATCGGCAGACCTTAACTGACGAAGATGCTGAAGGCCGTGAGCTTTTCCAGCGTTGGTGTCTGGATGCAAATCTTACGATGGGTGTTGATGAGATGGGGACCATGTTCGCTGTGCGTGCTGGTACTGATCCAGAAGCGCTTCCGGTGTATGTAGGCAGCCACCTCGATACCCAACCTACCGGCGGTAAGTATGACGGGGTACTTGGTGTCCTGGGTGGGTTGGAGATTGTACGCCAGTTGAATGATATGAATATTCAAACCCGTCATCCGATCGCTATAGTCAACTGGACCAATGAAGAGGGCAGTCGTTTCCCGCCTTCTATGGCGGCATCCGGTGTGTTCGCCGGTGTATATACGCGCGACTGGGTTTATGATCGAGAAGATGCCAGCGGACTCAAACTTGGAGATGAGTTAAAGCGTATAGGCTGGTGTGGTGACGAAAAGGTCGGGGCCAGAAAGATGAAAGCGTTTTTCGAACTGCACATTGAGCAAGGACCAATATTAGAGCAGGAAAACCTCGATATTGGTGTAGTCACTCATGGCCAGGGGCTTATGTGGTTGCAAGTGACCTTGACGGGCAAAGAGAGTCACACAGGGTCAACTCCGATGCCCATGCGCGTGAATGCAGGTTTGGGAATGGCAAAAATCACTCAGCTCGTTGACGATATTGCCTGGCGTTACGCACCCGCTGCTGTGGGTGCAGTCGGGCACTGCGATGTCTATCCAAACTCGCGAAACATCATCCCCGGCCGCGCTGTGTTTACGATTGATTTTCGACATCCGGAAAAACCAATTATCCAAAAGATGGAAGCTGAACTCAGAGCCGGCGCTGATAAAATCTGTTCAGAATCCGGCTTGCTGCTGCAGATCGAACAGGTCGGTGGGTTTGATCCGGTCGAGTTCGATGCTGAGTGTATTGCCTCGGTTCGCCGCGCCTGTGATCGCCACGGCTATTCGCACCGCGATCTGGTGTCCGGCGCAGGGCACGATGCCTGTTGGATTAGCCATGTGGCCCCAACTGCTATGGTGATGTGCCCTTGTGTCGATGGTTTGTCGCACAACGAGGCGGAAGAGATCACCCCTGAGTGGGCTGCGGCCGGGGCTAATGTGCTGCTGCATGCAGTGGTGGAAACAGCGGAAATAGTCAATCGCTGAGCAGGGTGCAGGGCTGAGCCTGCGCAAAATAGGCTCGACCATTTTTACCTCGGGCCCGCAAACTTTGTGTTTGAAAATGATGGTTCCGGCTCACAAATTGAGCCGTTCCCGAGTAAAATGATAGTGGGTGGTGCAGGGGCCGAACCGACAGCACCTTTTACAGGGAAGTCGGTCGACTCAGACCTCAGATGGTAGACTTGCGGTGTGCACCTGGCGGGGTTTGACTTCAGCGCAAAGTGGTCGTGATTATCGGGGTAGTTTTTTGATAAGGCCGGTTTGATATAACTGGCACTACTGCAGCAATTTGCCTGAACCAACTTAACCTGCTCAGATTAATTTAAGCTATGCGTAGCTGGCGCGATGCTCCGTTTTTTCGGGGCATTTTTATGTGACGAACCTGTTCTACTTTATGAAAACACAAGATACCAACGATATTGCCCCTATGCCTGACACCGAGGTTTCGGTGCGGGATGTATTCGGCATTGATATCGATATGAAAATCCCCGCTTACAGCACCGCGTCAGAACTGGTGCCGGAGCGCGACGACGATTACCTTTTTAACCCGGCAACGACGCTCGCCATACTGGCAGGTTTTTCAACTGACCGGCGCGTGCTGGTGAGTGGTTTTCACGGTACCGGAAAATCGACTCATATCGAACAGGTAGCTTCGCGGCTTAACTGGCCGTGTTTGCGTATTAACCTTGATAGTCATGTTAGCCGAATTGATTTGATTGGTAAGGATGCCATCGTGCTTGAAGATGGTAAGCAGGTTACCGAGTTTCAAGATGGCATTTTACCCTGGGCCTACCAGAGAAATGTCGCATTGGTGTTTGATGAATATGATGCCGGTCGACCGGATGTAATGTTTGTGATTCAACGGGTGCTGGAAACTTCAGGTCGTTTGACACTGCTTGATCAAAGTCGGGTTATTACACCGCATCCTTGTTTCAGACTCTTTGCGACTGCCAATACGGTAGGGCTTGGTGATACCACAGGTCTCTATCACGGCACCCAGCAGATTAATCAGGCGCAAATGGATCGATGGTCAATCACGACAGTTCTGAACTATCTGGATCATGATCGTGAGACTGCAATTGTGCTGGCCAAAAACCCCGAGTTTGATACCCCTGAGGGTAGAGAAACAGTTGCGCGTATGGTGACACTGGCAGATCTTACTCGTTCTGCATTCAGTAACGGTGATCTGTCTACTGTGATGAGCCCGCGAACAGTCATTACCTGGGCACAGAACACACTGTTTTTTAACAATCAGGCACTCGCATTTGAGCTTACTTTCCTAAACAAGTGCGATCCGGTTGAACGCGATCTTCTGCAAGAGCTTTATCAGCGGGTATTTGATCGTGACCTTGCAGCAGATGCAGCAGACATCAGCGGGGTTATGCAAAACGCCGCTGATAAAGCGTCCTGATACCTCTCAAACGACACGATTTTTATATCCGGTAGACTCGATTGTCAGACAAGACACCATCCGAACTTGCAGCAGAGCTGGATGATCTTAAAAGATCGCTCACAGCTTGTGCGCGTGCGGTGTCACATGATGAATCGCTCGCAGTTACTTTCGAGCGGGGTGAGGGTGTGGTTAATGTCGGCGGAACCAAACTGCAAGAGCCCAAAGCTGACTTAGACGAAGAGGCACTGGCGTCAACCCGCGGTCAAAGTGATGCGGTAGCACTGTGGCGTGTACATCACGACACAGCAGTGCATGAGCGTGCAGCACCGGCAGATCCAATAGCGCGGCGTATGTTTGATGCTGTTGAGCAAACACGTGTAGAGGCGGTTGGAACGCGCTACCTCGATGGTGTTGCCAGTAATCTTGAGACCAGCCTTACCACCAGGCTCTCGCAGCTCAGTAACGATAGTGACTATTCGGATATTCTGGCAGAAGGTCTCGGGCTACTGCTGCGACAAAAGCTTACCGGCAGACCGGTGTCAGACAGAGGTCGTGAAATACTCGCGCATTGCAGTGATACTTTAAAAAAAGTGTCTCCCGATTGGCTCGATGAATTGCATCAACGAAAAGACGATCAGCAAGCCTTTGCCTCAAGGATAAATGATCTGCTTGTTGCGATGGATTTTATCGAGAGTGCGGATGCCGGCGAGTATGCCGCTGACGCTCGCGATGATCTGGACGACGAAGATCATGCGGCAGATGATAGTGATAGTGACTTACCACCCGCGGAATCTGACCCCAGTGATGAGCTACCAGAAAATGAAGGTGAAGAGGGTGATTCCGCAGATGATCCGGAGGATGATTCGGATACAGAAGGTGCAGAAGAATCTGAAACACCTGGCTCTTCAGCGCAGGAGGCAAGTGCTGAGGCGGCGCTCAAATATCATGTATACACAACAGAGTACGATGAGGTTATCGCACCTCTTGACCTGTGTAATACCCAAGAGCTTGGCAGACTGCGCGAAAGACTTGATGAGCACGTAGGTGATTTACAAGCATCGATTGGCAGATTTGCCAATCGCTTACAAAGACATTTACTTGCACATCAAAACCGGTCTTGGGATTTTGATCAGGAAGAGGGTGTGCTCGATACGGCACGCCTGACTCGCGTTGTCACTGACCCAATGCAACCGCTATCTTTTAAGCAGGAAAAAGAATCTAAATTTCGCGATACTGTGGTAACCCTGTTGATTGACAACTCAGGTTCTATGCATGGCAGGTCTATCGTTGTTGCGGCCAGTTGTGCAGATGTACTTGCCAATACGCTTGAACGTTGCGGTGTCAGTGTTGAAGTCCTTGGTTTTACTACTCGTGCATGGAAGGGAGGTCAGGCGAGAAATAAGTGGGTAATGGAAGGGCAATCACCTCACCCAGGCAGATTGAATGATCTGCGGCATATCGTCTACAAGAGCGCAGATACACCCTGGCGCCGTGGTAGAAATAATC
>CAZQKJ010000214.1:0-6567 GCA_964593315.1 uncultured Granulosicoccaceae bacterium | reverse complement strand
ACATAATAGCGATAGAACACAGTGCCATCACAATGTAGTGAGCATTGAGTGCAATGACTGATGGCCAGGGCTTTACCCACTCGAAGTAGTGGTATTTGAACAACATATCTGGCTTGAGGTATTTACATGACAGGCACAGAAAGATCTCGTTAATCGAATTAAAGATTAGCAGCGCGCCAAACCCGATTCGAAATACAGCGAGAGATGCGGCGTCAACGTGTGTAAAAAGATAACGTTTGAGCGAGTCCATGATTGCTGTGGCAATGATTAGGAGTTGTATCCTAAAGCAGCCAGACATCGGGTACAATGTATACTCTTAAACTAATGCTGAGTATCTGGCCAACTAGCGGAATGTAATCGTGAGTCTGACCGAAAATAACAACAATGGACTCACCCTCGTCTACGACGGTGAGTGTCCGTTTTGTACGCGTTATGCGTCTATGGTGCGCTTGCGTGACAGTGCGGGGTCGCTGGAAATCCTCAACGCCCGGGATTCACATCCTCTGGTAGAGCAGTTAGCAGGCTCGGGATTCAACCTTGATGATGGTATGGTATTAAAGGTTGGGGATGCCGTATACCACGGGGACCAGGCTCTGCATGCAGTCGCTATGCTAAGTAGCAGGGTGGGGTGGTTTAATAGACTGAACTATCTGGTATTTAGATCGAGTTCCGTATCTGGACTTCTCTATCCGGTGCTTCGTGCCGGGCGGAATTTAGCGTTAAGAATGTTGGGGCGCAAAAAAATTCATAGTTAACTGCCACGTCTTTGTTACAAAGAATATTTGGCGTTGCCACAGTGGTTTAGCGATTCAGAATTCCCTCATCAATACTTGCACGCAGGTTGGTAGATAAGTGTAGTACTGCAGCAAGTCCATTGGCTTGTGGGTTCATTGTCACCAGTCGAACGGTGGGTGCCTCGGCCGTTAAGTGTATGCCTGCAGTGTTTTCCGGGTTAGCCAATGTGTCAGCAATTGATTGCTCTACCTTTTGCATACTCGGTGCAAGGTCTATGGTTGATGCTTTTTCTAGTGCAGTGATCAACTGATTGCGTAACACTGCCGTGAGCGCCGTCAGTAGTCGGCTGTCTATTGTACGTGTGAGCGCCAGATCAGTCAGGTGTAGGGTGTTATTGGTCGGATCAGCTACGGGTCTGGCGCTGATGTAGACATTCCCCTGCGTGTTGAGTAACTTGCTGGCGCGGGCGTTGAATGATACATCTATGGTGAGCAGTTCGTCAGTCGGGTACAGGTCTACTTTATTGATGGTTAACGATTGCGATGAACCATAGGTTTTGCCGCTAAGTTTCTGGGTCAGTGTATTACTGAGTTGCTGATACGGAATCTCTGTTAACAGACTGAATTCAACCTGTCCTTTGTTGCGGGTGTAGCCTTGTAAATCGGGTAGCGTGTCTTTGTGGCTGGTTGCAGAAGCATCATTGGGTAAGAGTTCTACTAACGCACCGAGCTCAAAGGCAAAAGCAACATGGTCAGGCTTTATCGCTATGTCTGACGCTGCAGCACTGACCGGTGTGACATGCAGTGTGCTTGTTACATCGTCTTGTAATTTAACCGGCAGAGAATGCACGTGCCATTGTTTTTGGATTGTGCGGCGGAGCTCCTGGCAATCAATTGCAGACGCGAGTTTGTTTTCAATATCAGTGAGTTTTCTCTTCAGTGCTTTATCCACTGACTTTCGCAGGTTGACACGGATGTTGCCAATTAAGCGTATCTGCGGATCAGACAGCCACTTGTAGCTGACGTTGCTATCAAGCGCCGGGCACCAGTTAGGCTTCACGCTGATGCTCACGTCGGCAATGAGCTGTAGCTTGCCATCAATATCTTTATTGCGCAGGCCCAGGAGCTTTCCGCCGTTGCCATCGACGCCGACTCGCCCGGAGAAGCTGATTGGCATGATCAATTCCAGCCGCTCGTCTTTGGCGCGCACTTCAACTGCACCGTCGCGATTGATCTGATATTCCCACTGCAGGGTGGCGCACACCTTGGCCCCCAGTACTTTCTTGCAGGTCTGTTTCTCACCCTTACCGGTTTGAGAATCTGCTGTGGCCTGTTCTGCAGCTGCAACCAGTGTCCGGTGCGAGAGTTTCGCTTGCAGGCCGATCTGGCTTTTTTGTGGTTCCAGGGTGACGGCTGAATAACTGCGTTCGGGTTTGATCGAGAGCTGGTGGATTTTGTTCTGGTTAGTGTAGAGGCCGATCCCGGCCCATAGGCCAATGGCGGCTACGCTGACCAGGCTGATGATCGTTATTTTGGATCGAGTTTTCATGGCATAACGGGTCGATGTGAATGACCCATATTAGAACATTTGTGGAAATCGCAGCGTGGTAGTGGCGCTTGTTGGGTGCAACTGTGCTCAGTAGTCGCGCGCGCAGTGTTCTTTGCTGGATGTGTACTCGCATCTTTGATGCCGGGTTTTTGGCGGATGTGCATTGCTCTGGGCGATTCCGAATAACAGCTTTTTGAGAGTTTTAGTGGCTGTAAGTCTAAACAGTTATTTGAGTGACGGCAGAGCGGCACTATTCTTGTAGTTGGAACTTGCTTTGGGTGTTCTGTAGTTGCCGATTTGGCGTTTCCTTAAATAATGGATTGAAGTCAGATCCGTGCACGGTGTCCTGAGTCGAGTGGCGATGCGAATGAGTCAATCAATGATTTTCAGTAGGGTGAATCTGTGGTTTTTAATGACGAGCTGATTTTTATCCATATAGGTAAAACGGGTGGCATGAGCTGTTCCCGCTTCTTGCTTGAAAATCTCAAGCCCACAGTCTACAACTGCCATCCTGGAGCGGACAACGAGATTGGTCGGTGGCCGAAGATGCACGGTGCCCTGCCGTTGTGTGATACTCACCGCCACTGGACACTCGCTCAGTCGCTCGACTACCTGAATTTGTTCAATGGCAAAGGTCTTGATGACTTTAAGAAAGTCGTTGCAGTAGTTCGTGACCCGCTCAGCCTCGAGTACTCGTTTTTTACTCATTTGCAAAAGCCTCACGTGCGGGAGCAACGCGGCTTGAATGCTAAGCCATTGTTTGACCTGGCAGACGGTGATTTTCTTGAATTTGTTAAGCGCGCCGGTTACCACGCGCCCGGATTGTCACAGGATGATTTTGTTCGACTAGATGGTGAGATTCCGGATTGTGTGGAGCTTGTAAAATTCGAATCTCTTGATCCTGACTTTGAAAACGCGGTTAAGCCGTTCCTGCGCGAGGATGCGGATGAAGGCCTGCGTCAAAGCAATCGTAGTGCGTACAAATCACCAGTTGAGGATCTGGTTACCAATGAGCTGATTGACTCGGTTTATAAGAAACACCAGTATATGTATGACAGTGGGATGTATTCACTGGATAACTACACTACCACTTCTACTGCTGTTGGATTTTAGTCAGGTACAACAGTTTCCAATAGCTGAGGCGATTGTAATTGCTGTCACCGGGGCTTGTTAGCGTGTTGGAACTCGCGGCATCGTGCTCCTCATTTTTCTCCCGATCGGTCTTACCCGCAGGCTGATCACCCTGCTGTTAGGTGCTGGCTGTGCCTATTCATTGTGCACGCCGAAGCCTGATTACGTTTATACTGTGCGTCCGACTTTTCCGACCGCCGCCTGAACCCGCTCTTGCAGACATCTCTCTCTGAACTACTGGACATCGTTGATGCAAACGATGAGATCATCGGTGTGGCAACGCGCGGTGAGATCCATCAGCAGGCCTTGATGCATCGCTCCGTTCACGTGCTGGTCGTTAACGGATCAGGGTCGGTGCTGCTGCAAAAGCGGTCAATGCAAAAAGATCAGTGTGCCGGAATGTGGGATACCTCCTGTGCCGGTCATGTTGAAACCGGTCAAACCTATGCAGAGACAGCGCCCAGAGAACTGCAAGAAGAACTGGGTTTTACCCCGACTCAGCCTCTGCAGGCGCTCTTTAAAATGGACCCGACGGATGACAACGGACAGGAGTTCGCAATGGTTTATCTGTTGGAGTACCCCGGGCCTTTTGTAGCGGCAGAGGATGAAATAGATCAGTTGCAGTGGTTCACTTACGAGGCAGTGGATCGGTGGGCTGCAAACATTTTGGCTAAGCTATCAGACAAAGCGCCGCAGGATCTGACCAGCGGCTTTATTGAAATATGGACGCGCTACCGTGCTGAAGCCAATGATCAGGCTGGCAGCTGACTATGCGCACCAGTGAATTCGATTATCAACTGCCCGATGAGCTGATAGCGCAACATCCACCACAAAACAGAAGTGGCGGGCGGCTCTTGTGCCTCGGTGATGACCTGCAACATCATTCCATCACAGAGTTGCCAGAGCTGCTGCGTGCCGGTGATCTGGTGGTCATGAACGATACCCGCGTGTACCCCGCAAGGTTAAGTGCTAAAAAATCTACCGGCGGCAAGCTTGAATTGCTGGTTGAAAATATTCTTGATGAGCGACGCGCTCTTTGCTTGTGTAAGTCGAGTAAATCTCCAAAGCCGAACACTGATATTGTGCTTGAGACCGGTCACACTGCGGTTGTCACCGGCAGACAGAACGATTTGTTTGAGATCAGTTTTACGTTAGATGTACCGTTGCTTGATTACTTGCAGGAGTATGGCTCGCTACCGTTACCGCCTTATATAGAGCGCTCGGTTGATGCTGATGATCGCGATCGCTATCAAACCGTCTACGCCTGTAATACTGGTGCAGTGGCAGCACCCACAGCGGGTTTGCACTTTGATGATGCGCTGATAGAACGCTGTCGTAACAAAGAAATAGAATTCGATTTTCTAACTCTGCATGTGGGGGCGGGTACTTTTCAGCCTGTGCGCGGAGATA
This sequence comes from uncultured Granulosicoccaceae bacterium, assembly GCA_964593315.1. Taxonomy (GTDB): domain Bacteria; phylum Pseudomonadota; class Gammaproteobacteria; order Granulosicoccales; family Granulosicoccaceae. The sequence continues at coordinate 1,743 of CAZQKJ010000214.1, read as the reverse complement.
GTCTTGAAGATCATATAATGCATGCCGAGTGGCTGAATGTGAGTCAGTCGCTGTGCGACAAAATACAAGAAACAAAAGATAGTGGTGGTCGTGTTATAGCGATAGGTACAACCGTCGTCAGAGCGCTCGAGACTGCAGCGAGTCAAGGTGAACTCAAACCATACGCGGGTGACACACGATTATTTATTAAGCCCGGAGATTCATTTTCAGTGGTAGATGGTCTGCTGACTAACTTTCATTTACCCCGCTCAACCTTGTTGATGCTTGTCTGTGCGTTTGCTGGTAAATCGCGAATGCTAAACGCTTATAACATAGCGGTAGATGAGAAATACCGGTTCTTCAGCTACGGTGATGCGATGCTGGTCTGGCCTGATGGGCGCGATGTTTAAGTTAACGGCAAGCCAAGCGATAGAGTGACCTGTCCAGTGCCATTCCATAAAGTGACAGACCTACCTTTGAAAGACCAGATACTGCAGAGTAGAGAATATGCAATTTGAATTGATTCATCGTGATGGCAATGCTCGACGCGCTGCTGTCACGACGGCGCATGGTGTTATTCAAACACCGGTTTTTATGCCGGTGGGTACTTACGGTACAGTCAAGGCCCTGAGCCCGGAGGAACTGTGGCAGGCAAAGTCGCAGATCATACTTGGCAATACTTTTCACCTGATGCTGCGGCCTGGTACAGAGGTCATACAACAGCACGGTGACCTGCATGACTTTATGCACTGGGATGGTCCGATTCTGACTGACTCTGGTGGCTTTCAGGTTTTTAGTCTGGCGCAAATGCGCAAGATCACAGAAGAAGGCGTGTCCTTTCAGAGTCCGATAGACGGCAGTAAGGTCTGGTTAAGTCCCGAGGTCTCCATGCAGGTGCAGCATGAACTGGGTTCGGATATCGTCATGAGTTTTGATGAATGCACGGCTTATCCTGCAACTGAAAATGAAGCGCGTGAATCAATGGAGCTTTCAATGCGCTGGGCGCAACGCGGCCGCACAGCGCATAACGAGCTCGGTAATACCAATGCACTATTCGGTATCGTGCAGGGAGGCATGCACACCCATCTGAGGGAGCATTCTTCTGCTGCTCTGGTAGATATTGGCTTTGATGGCTATGCAATCGGCGGGCTGGCGGTGGGAGAACCGAAAGATGAGCGCGAGCGGGTCCTTCAGGAGACGCTGCCTTTTTTACCTGACAACGCGCCGCGATATTTAATGGGTGTGGGTAAACCCGCCGATATCATTGAAGCCGTGCGCCATGGAGTTGATATGTTCGACTGCGTTATGCCTACTCGCAATGCTCGCAATAACACTATCTTTACCAGTCGCGGGGTGCTGAAGCTTCGCAATGCCCGCTTCCGCAACGATACCAGTCCGCTGGATAGCGATTGCGATTGTTACACCTGTCAGCACTATTCACGTGCCTATCTGTACCACCTCAGTAAGTGTGGTGAGATACTCGGCTCGCGCCTGAATACTATTCACAATGTGCGGTTCTATTTGCGCCTGATGGAGGATATTCGTGCCGCGATTGAAGCTGATCGGTTTGATGAATTTGCCAGTGCCTACTACGAGCGCGAGGCGTTGGGGCCAAGCTAGATTTGGCGGCGATTTGTCTGGTTAAGTAGTCAGGCCCACGGAAATTTACCTGACCCTACTAATAGAACCATCTGCAGGCGTGCGGAAGATTGGGCCGTCAGCGCGCTTTGCAGGCCGCATATAGCGCGGGCTTGTGTCATAATC
>CAZQKJ010000213.1:4690-6673 GCA_964593315.1 uncultured Granulosicoccaceae bacterium | reverse complement strand
CTGGGTATTGAATAGAATGTAAAAGCAAGTAGCGCTATTTGTAAAAATTTCAGTATTTTCATTTGTAAAATTAAAGTCTCATTGACTGGATTCAGTAACAGAATCAACGTTGAAGGAACGCGTTAAGCGGGCTCTGTCAAACTTTGGATAGCCTGCGGTGATTTGGCAGGAAACACAACCGTGTATAGGAGCGTAAGGAAATTACTGTGAATTTCATCACGTTGAAACTTCCCATTAATTTGAACTGAACAGGTGAATTTGTGTACGCTCATACCATCGTCAGAGTATGAACACAAAGATCAAATGCCAGCGTCTATTGCGAGCAATACCGCCTCTTGCGTCACCCGAGAGCCTCCGGAGCGCTGCATGCGAGGATCGAGGCATCGATCAGTGCTGCGATCGGTGCAGGATCTTCGATGCTCGTGAGAGATGCGTGGGATAGAGAGCGCGGAGCTTACTGCCAGGCACTCACCACAGAGGAGAACGTGTGCAGATGGGGCATGCGCATCGGAGGGCTATGCTCCAGGAGCGCTCAATTGGCATCACGCTGCTCAAGTTCTTCGTATGTCTTTTTCATCGTTCAATTTCCTCGCGCATGTGCCTCAGTAGGTGAGCGGGTTTTAGATAGACACCCATAGTAATGAGGTATTTAGATAGACACCCATAGTAATAATAGGTTTGTGAAGTTGCTCTCGGTGTAATGAAAAGAAAGTAGAGACGCTAGTTGCAGAAGAAGTTCAGTTGTAGAAGTAGGAAGTACATATGCCCCGGCCCCGTAAGTCCCAGATCGCGATAGAAGCCACTCCTTACTACCATTGTGTCAGTCGATGCGTTCGTCGTGCGTTTCTGTGTGGAGAAGATCGATTCACAGGTAGATCCTATGATCACCGTCGCGCTTTTATAGAAGAGGAGCTACTTCGACTGGGTCAAGTGTTTTACCTGGATGTGGTTGCCTATGCGGTGATGTCCAATCACTACCATGTAGTGTTATTCATCGATCAGGAGGCGCAGAAATCTGCCGGTGTTAAAGACATAGTCACCAGATGGCACCAATTGCACAAAGGCAATCCTATATCGGTTAAGTATCTCGATGGCGATGTACTCGAACCGCATGAAGTTGAACAATTGAACACCTACGTCGACAAATGGCGTGAACAGTTGGCCAGTATTAGCTGGTATATGCGCGTACTGAATGAGAAAGTCGCGCGTATGGCTAATATTGAAGATGATGTGACCGGTCGTTTCTGGGAGGGACGATTTAAGTGTCAAGCGCTACTTGATGAAAAGGCGTTGCTCAGCTGTATGGCGTACGTAGACCTTAATCCGGTCCGGGTAGCTATGGCAAAGACTCCTGAAGATTCGGACCATACCAGCATCAAGCGAAGAGCTGCCCACTGGAAAGAAGCGTCTGAAAATCCAGAAAGCCACGTTAGTCGAGATCAATCGTTTCAGCGTGACACGCTTCACCCGTTTGCAGGTAGCCTTCGAGAAACGATGCCGAAGGGCATTATATTTAGTCTCATGGATTACCTTCAATTGGTAGATTGGACAGGGAGGTGTATCCGTGAGGATAAAGTGGGTTCTATTGACGGTAAAGCAGAGCCGATCTTGAGACGACTTTCGATTTCGTCTGTGCACTGGGTCTATTTGTGCACCCACTTTGAAAGACGTTTCAAAGGACTGGTAGGTTCAGCCCATTCATTGAAGCAAGCGTGCGGGAATTTTAACCGGCAAAGAGCCCCGAATCTATCTGTAAGCAAAAGCCTATTTAGCTAGAACGCTGCAGAGTTCACATCTTATCGATTGTCCCGATTCCGGGATCATTCGCTGTGCTTGTAAATGGCGGCGAATCGTAATTTCCATCCCGGTGTCACCGATCGTGGAGGAGAAACAGGTTTTCCTGCTTCATTCTCGAAAGCTATAGATAGAGCCCGATCACAAGAGTACTTAATGATAAATTACGATGGGTGTCTACGTTAGGCC